>CAMWKB010000010.1 GCA_947174705.1 uncultured Lachnospiraceae bacterium | reverse complement strand
TATCATTTCCCAACATTCAGTACGCCACTTATCAGCGTCCTCTATTAAGAAATCTGATGAAAAGCACACATAAACCGTTTGACCGGATTTCATTTTATAAGCTCCGTTTTTTGTTTTTTCAATAGGGGCGTAAAATTTTTCTGTTTTCGTAACAATGTTTGTATCAATTCCTTTTTTATAATCCCCTTTATGGATATAGCAATATTTACAGCCTGTACTATATCTATGACAACCACGCCAAGGGTTCCATATTCCCATAAATATACCTCCTTGCCATGCAAATCTTCCTGCTTATGAAGAATAAGGGCATGTCAGATTGCTCTAACATACCCTTAAAGTCTTTAAAGATTGATTTTACGGTATTTTTAATTAACCAAAGTATCTATTAAGCAGTCCCTCAAATGCCTTGCCATGTCTAGCCTCGTCGCGAGCCATTTCATGAACGGTATCATGGATTGCATCCAGGTTAGCAGCTTTAGCGCGTTTTGCAAGGTCAAATTTACCTGCGGTAGCGCCGTTTTCAGCTTCAACTCTCATTTCAAGATTTTTCTTGGTTGAATCTGTTACAACTTCGCCGAGAAGTTCTGCAAATTTAGCAGCATGTTCAGCTTCTTCCCAAGCAGCTTTTTCCCAATATAAGCCAATTTCAGGATATCCCTCTCTGTGAGCAACTCTTGCCATTGCAAGATACATACCAACTTCTGTACATTCGCCGTTAAAGTTTGCTCTAAGGTCAGCAAGAATATCTTCGCTTACACCTTTTGCAACACCTACTACGTGTTCAGCAGCCCATGTTTTTCCGCTTCCCTGCTCTGTGAACTTTTCAGCGGGAGCACCACACTGAGGACATTTATCCGGTGCTGCATCTCCTTCATGTACATAGCCACATACCTGACATACATATTTCATAGTTTTTCTCTCCTTTAATAAAGTTATATTTTAAGATGTTTAACCAAAGCATAGGGACACATCTTAATGTTCATCGTCTGGTTCGTTGCAATTACCGCAGATGCCATAGAAATAAGTAATATGGCCTTGAATCTCTCCATTAAAATTCATGCCTGCGATATCTACAATGCTGTCAATATTATTCATGTGTAAATCCATGACCTGCCCGCATTTTGAGCAGACAAAATGATAATGGGGCGAGGTATCGGCATCAAAATGATCCACACCGTCTCCAAGGTGCAAACGGGTAATTTCGCCCATATCTGCTAATAAAGTAAGGTTTCTATATACGGTGCCAAGACTGATATTAGGATATTGCTGTCTGACATTCATATATACAACATCAGCAGTAGGGTGATCTTTTCTTGACATTAAAAAATTTTTAATTTCCTGCCGTTGCCGGCTGTATTTAATAGCCAAATTCATCTCTCCAAATCAGTAATCATTACTGATATTAGTATAACAAAGAAAGTACAAAAGTCAATATAAATTAAGTTTTAAAATAAAATTTTACAAATTTTTAATAAGATTATATGAATGGCTTTATTTTTATTTGGATATTTTGTGGTATATTAATATAAGAACGTATTGTTATAGCATTTATAGTACACATATATACAATTGGGAAGGATGAGTTTTTTTGAAATTTAAGACCAGACTGCTTATTACATCAGTTTTAATTATTGTGGTGCCGCTTTTGCTTACTGCGGTTGCATTTACGGCTATCGGGATTTATATGGTCAATTCGGAGCCGGATTTGGGGATGGAGAGCAGCAATTATATTTTTTTCACTAATACGTTAGAGAATTATAACCAGATAACGGAAGATGTTATTTTGGAGATCAGGGAACATATGCGTGTAGATTCGAGCATTATGGAGAACATTGAGTATCTGGAAGAGATTAATAAAAATCTGGCATTGAATTCTTCTTATATTATAGTGAGAAAAGATGGTGAAATATATTATACAGGAAATTATAAAGCAGCAGAAAAAATTTTTAACCTGCTTCCGGAATACGGAAGGGACATTACGAGCTCAGAACGTGGTTATTTTTATAATGATATGAGGAAGCTCGTAAAGCAGCTGGATTTTAGGTTTCTTGACGGAGCCGAGGGCAGCTTTTTTATCGTTACTAAAGTAAGTTCCCTTATTTCACAAAGGATGCTGGTGGATATGATACTTGCATTTATCTTAATCCTTATTTTTACCAGTATGGTTTTGACGCAGTGGATGCAAAAGGGTGTTTTTATACCGATTAATCAGTTGAATACGGCGATGCAGAATATAGCGGAGGGAAATCTGGAGTACAGGCTTTCAAGTGATGGCAAGGGTGAAATCGGTGAGCTGTATAGAAATTATGAAGATATGAGGCTTCGGCTTAAAGAATCTACGGATGAGAAGTTTGAGCATGAGAAACAGAACCGGGAATTAATAAGTAATATTTCGCATGATCTGAAGACGCCTATTACCGCGGTTAAAGGCTATGTTGAGGGTATTATGGACGGCGTGGCCGATACGCCTGAAAAGATGGATAAGTATATTAAAACCATTTACAATAAGGCCAATGATATGGACAGGCTGATTAATGAGCTTACCCTTTACTCGGGAATTGACAGCAACAGAATTCCGTATAATTTTCACCGTATTAACGTAGCAGAATATTTCGGGGACTGTGTAGAAGATGTCGGGCTGGATTTGGAATCAAAGAATATTAAGTTAAATTATGATGATCTGGTATCTCCGGATACACAGATTATCGCAGATCCGGAACAGTTAAAACGTGTTATTGATAATATAATTGGTAATAGTGTAAAATATATGGATAAGGAAGACGGAATTATTGATATTCGTATTCTGGATGAAGTAGACTCTATACGGGTTGAAATAGAAGACAATGGAAAAGGTATTGCGGCCAAAGACCTTCCTAATATTTTCGAGCGTTTCTACAGGACGGATGCCTCAAGAAATTCTTCCCAGGGCGGAAGCGGTATAGGACTTTCCATAGTCAGGAAAATTATTGAGGATCATGGGGGATATATATGGGCAACCAGTAAAGAGCAGGAAGGAACATGTATGCATTTTGTAATCAGAAAATATCAAGTGCCTGAACAAGAGGAGGTAAATGACGTATGAGCAGGATTTTAATTATTGAAGATGAAGAAGCGATTGCCGATTTGGAAAAAGATTATTTGGAGCTTAGCGATTTCGAGGTAGTAATCGAGAATACCGGAGACGCCGGTTTAAAAAGAGCTATGTCGGAAGATTTTGACTTATTGATACTGGATTTGATGCTGCCCGGCATGGATGGCTTCGAGGTATGTAAGAACCTTCGTGAGGAAAAAGATATACCTATTATAATGGTATCTGCGAAAAAAGATGATATTGATAAGATCAGAGGGCTTGGTCTGGGTGCCGATGATTATATGACTAAGCCTTTTAGTCCTTCTGAGCTTGTGGCAAGGGTTAAGGCGCATATGGCGCGTTATGACAGATTGGTAGGAAGCAACCAGAGGGCAAATGATATAATTGAAATTCGTGGCTTAAAAATTGATAAAACGGCAAGACGTGTATATTTAGACGGCGAAGAGAAGATTTTTACAACTAAGGAATTTGATTTATTATCATTTTTGGCGCAGAATCCAAACCATGTGTATACGAAGGAAGAGCTCTTTAGGGAGATATGGGACATGGATTCTATCGGAGATATAGCGACTGTTACGGTGCATATTAAGAAAATCCGTGAAAAAATAGAGTTTGATACGACGAAACCGCAGTATATTGAGACTATCTGGGGCGTGGGGTATCGGTTTAAGATTTAGAAAATCAGGATATTAGCGGCGCTGTAAAAGGATACCGAAATGGATAAAGAGCAAATATTGTATGAAGATAAAGATATCATAGTGTGCCATAAACCGGCAGGAATTGCCACCCAGACTGCTAAGGTTGGACAGCGTGATATGGTGAGTGAAGTGGCTAATTATCTGGCCACAGCATCTAAGGCAGACAGTAAATCGAATAAACGTCCGTATGTCGGACTCATTCACCGTCTTGACCAACCTGTTGAAGGGATACTTGTTTTTGCCAAGAACCAGAGAGCAGCAGGGGATCTTAGCAAGCAGGTAAGTGATGGGCGGATGGAGAAATATTATTATGCGGTGATTGCTTTAGACATAGTGGCGGCAGAGTTGGTTATAGGGGTTGAAAAAACATCAAGCTTAGAAGAAACAAATATAGAAGACGAAAAAACGTTGGTAAATTATCTTTACAAAGATAATAAATCAAACATATCAGTAGTTGTAAATAAAGAGCAAAACGGAGCCAAAAGAGCGGAATTGCATTATAGATTGCTTAGCTGTATGCCCGTTAAGGATTTTTGTAAAAAATACGACGTTGCGATATACAATAATATTGCAAGTGAAAAAAATGAAGGCGGTACATCCGTTTTAGCAGATTATGAAAATACTGACATAGCTCTGGCGCAGATTAAGCTGATTACAGGCAGGCATCATCAGATAAGGGTGCAGATGAGCAACGCGGGCATGAGTCTTTTGGGCGACTATAAATATGCTGACGATAAGACCACGCAACTTGCGAAGTTGCTTGGTCAAAAGCAGGTAGCCCTATGTGCGTATAAACTTGAATTTAATCATCCTGTAAGTGGAAAGAAAATGTCTTTTCTTAAAAATCCCGAAGCGGGAATTTTCCAAATCTTCTCATTATAAATAAACGTAAATTTCTCATAATATTTTAAAGGAACTTAATTAGATATTTTATGAGGATTTCAATTATATATTGGAGAGATTTAGATGAGAGACTGGGGCAGCGAAATTTATGATTTAATTTTTAAAAGAAATAAACTGGTGAAGTTCATGACAATAACTTTACTGGTTTATATTTTTTTTCGCTTTATTTTCCCGTTAATAGCTCCGTTTTTTCTTGCATTTATATTAATTACCTTATTTTATCCGGTATTGCACCGCATACAAAAAAAGATACCTATGAGAAAAAAGTTTCTTGCGGTCGGCGTGATGCTGCTGGTTTTAGTATTTTTAGTTATACTTTTATGGGCGCTTGGATATGGAAGCAGTATAGACTTGAACGGGCTTACCAATTTTATTCAAAAGACCTATGACAAACTGCAGTTAACCCTGCATAACTGCTGCTACAGTCTGGACGGAAAGTTTGGCTGGAACGGATATGAAATAGAAAGTTTCATTGTAGAGAAAATGACAGTAATTATGGAAAATGTTCAGGTGCAGGTGATTCCGAGGGTTTTATCTTCCTCGTATAATTGCTTTAAGGCAATATTTGCATTTGTAGCGTTTATTTTTATTACCTTGCTTTCGGCAATATTGTTGGAAAAAGATTATTCATCCTTTATTAACTGGCTAAAGACTTCAGAAGAGATGTCTTTTATCTGGAAAACGTTAGAGAGTGTTTTGGATTATATTATTACTTTTTTAAAAGCACAGGGCATAATTTTGTTGGTTATTAGTGTGTCGTGCAGTGCCGTTTTGTGGGCAGCGGGAGTGGATGGAAGTATCTTTCTGGGGATTCTCGCGGGCTGTATGGATATACTGCCCTTTATCGGGACCGGAATTGTGTTAGTGCCGGTTGCAATATGGCAGCTTCTTAACGGTTACTATGTGGCAATGGTTGTTTGTCTGCTGCTTTACGTTGCCTGTATCTGCATCAGGGAATTTCTGGAGCCTAAACTGATTGGGGAGCAACTTGGAATTGCGCCGGTGCTTATGCTGTTTGGGATTTACGCCGGGATAAAGCTTTTCGGGGTAGGAGGGATTATTGAAGGGCCGCTTGCGCTGATTGTAATTCATGAACTGATGAAGGGGTAAGAGGCTTTTTATATGCTTCTTTTGCATATAGAAAAGTTGTATATTTTTATTAGTCGTGATAAAATTTTAACAAAGATAAAAGTGTAATTGTATTGTTGCATATGTTAATTTGGGGGTGTTTCAGTGGCTGATTATATTGATGTAGAAAAAAGGATATACATACCTTTAAAACCATTAACAGTAAATTTTCATATTAAAAATAAAGTTGAACTTAATATTTTTCAGAAATTTATATTAGAAGCGATTGAAGAGAATGCTACATTAGAACAAATTGAAGATGCAACACAATTGACTGAAAATGTGATTGAATCGGAAGTGTTGCAGCTGCAGAGACAGAACCTGATTAAGGAAGATTTTACATTATCAGAAGCAGCGGAAAATATCTTAATGATTTCAAGATGTTTAGAGATACTGAATAATGAAAAAAAGGAAATATGTATTAATCTGATTACCGGAGAACTTGAAGAATATAATGAAGATATCTATTATAATCCGGGTCATGATGATTGGGTTATTGAAGGGGAAATAAGATTTGAGGATATATCCGAAATCTGTATAGAGGATAAAGAATCTATTTTGGCTGACAGTATGACTGTTTTTGGTGGTTTTACTGAAGAACAAATTGATAAATTGCGTTCATCTGTATATGTTGAGTTGAATGAAACTGATAAAAAAACAGTGTATAAGCAGCAGGAAATTAATAAATTGCCATGTCTGATAGGCGATAATAAATTAAAAGGTGAAGACAAGATATATGCTGAAGGAAAATATTCAGTTATAACGGTAGAAGTGTCAAATGACAGCCTTGAAAAATATAGTGAAAAAATGGAACCCCTTAAAGAATTGTGTACGGATGCACCGGAATTAATTTCTGACTTTGGAAAAGATTTAATCAAGGAATACAAGCAGTATGAGGATTATAAAAACGAAAAACTGACATTTGTGTTTGACCATACATCCGGAATGTTCAGGGAAGAAGAATATGATGTTGATGCTTTTCCGGATAAAAGAACGCAACTGGCGTTAAAAGCGGAAAAAGCGATAGATGATAAAGTTAAAAGCTGGATTTTTGCCGCAGTAAAAACAAAGTGGAATTTAGATGAAAAATATCAGGTTGATATAGCAGATGTTAAAGAAGAGAATTACATAGTCGGATTTTGCCTGGAAGAATTGAGAGGTGATGTATATGCAGATAAATCAATATGAAAAAACTCTTTTGGTTACAGGCGCTGCAGTAAGATTTATTTGTGACGAATTATCTGAACAGGAAAAGCAGCGTCAGATAAATATGCAGGAAAAATATAACGAATATAAAAACCGCAGAAACCGGGATTATAATGATACTTTAAGATATTATGAAAATGCCTTAAAGAAATCGAAAGATGATCCCATACAGGCAGTGATAGAGTATCAGAGGCAAAGGACAGAAAGCCGGAAAAAAGAGAATAAGCAGATATATATTGATATACTAAGTCTATATACACAGCATTATGCTGAAAAAGAAGATTTATTAAAAGAATGCAGTAATACTACCCAGATATCACTTGATAAGGTTGTATATAAACTGCAGGCGTATCTTGAGTATTTAACGGATTATAAAAAGCGTTTTAGAGAAACATTTGAAAATTCGGGGGAAATTGATGAGCCGTTTTCATTTACTTTGCCTAAGGATTATGATTTTGGGTCTCATGGAACGACTGAAGTCAGTAAAAAAGATGATGATTCACTCTCAGCCACGCAGTTTGAAAATATCGTGATGGTTCAGACTGCTGATGAAAAAAGGGAGTTTCAAACGTATTTAAAGGAAAATGATTTTTCAGATAATGTTGATGAATGGATAATAGCGCCTATTTGGGATGAAAATAAGAAAACTGTTTTAAAAGGCGTTATTATGCAGTCCGGAAATCAATATGCATACAAAGCAATATTTGAGAATTTGGAGCCGGCTACAGCGTTGGGGCGGCCGATATTAAGATATAAAGGAATACTTGAAAAAAAGAATTTTGTTTCATTTGATGGTGTTTTTGTTAAATCAAATGTAACGGTGGATTGTTATTCCCCGGAACAAATTATTGAAGATAAATCGAAATATAAAGAATTATTTGATGAATCTTTTAAATTACAATTATATTTAACATTCGAATTTCTGATACAGAGAAAAATGGCGGTTGTCTCGCCTATGAGTGTGTATTTGGATAAATGTGCCCAAAAGCAGCACGCCAAGGCATATAGCTATTTTAAAGAGGGAAGGGTTGTAAACGAAAAAGTTAAAATGGCTATCCTTAATGTAAAAGAAGAAAAATATTCGGACAACGGATATAGAATTAAATCATTTTTTAACACGGATATCCAGACAAATGAGGCACAGGTTGACGCAGTCATAAGGGCGTTTGGCGAAGAGAAATTCTTTATGATACAAGGGGAGCCGGGAACCGGAAAAACAACCGTTATAAAAGAACTCATCCTGCAGCAGTTAAACAGAATCCCCAATTCAAAAATATTGCTTGTCTCCCAGACAAACGATGCAGTTGATAATGTTATCAGAGGAATTACAGATGCTTCGCAGGGGTCTGAACTTATTAAAAAGAATCAGATCGTCAGGTGTGGCTCTATGGGAAAAATCGCCCAAGATATAGAGGAATATTCACTTGAAAATAAATATGATAAATACAAAGATAAACTCAAAAATCATGATGTAAGCGGCGAAGTTATTAAACTAAGGGAGAAATGGCTGAACCTTATTGAGGATAAAGCAAATAGTGATGTTGTAGGAGAATATATTCTAGGAGACTTCCGAATTGTTGCCGCTACATGTTCCGGATTGGAAAGCAGGAATTATGTATTAAATGGATATGAGTTTGATCTGGTTATAATTAATGAAGCCGGAACGGCGCCTGCCGGAGAATTGTTAGTTCCAATCAACCGGGCGAGAAAAATAATCATGCTCGGCGATTGCAAGCAGCAGGCAGATTCGTTGAATAAAAGTTTCTTCCAACGATTATATGAAGATTGTCCGGATAATATGAAATGCACGCTGAAAACACAGTTTAGAATGACGTCTGTTATATCAGGGCTTTTTAACAGGGTAGGCAGCCACAGGACCAATAAGGATGGCGGTCATGCGGGGAAAAATATGATAACAGATTTTACTCAAAAAGAATTTTTTGAATCTGTTAAAAAAACTGAAGCGGATAAGAAATTGTGTGAAGCCTGCGGAAGAGAACTTGACCATAATGAAAACGTATTATGTGTAAGATGTCTTGAAAAGAGCGAGACCGTAAACTGCCAAGGCTGTAATAAAGAGATTATATATCCGCTGTATTATAAACATATACTGAAAAAAGAAGCGGAATTGATTTGCGGATGCAGTCAGAAGGCTATATGTGAAGAGTGCGGAAAGAGCGTCTGGATTGAACAGAGCGCTCTCGAAGAATTACAGCTTTTAAAGAAAAAATGCTTGTGTAATGCATGTACAGAGTTGTATAAACAAAAAGTTTATGTTACTTGTGAGCGATGTGGAGATATGATTGAATTCACGTATGCCCATAAAAGAAGACTGGAAGAAAACGGAAACGCATTGCCGACGATATGCCCTAAATGCAGACAAGACGATAGCAGGATGGTTACAGTGGGAGTGTGCAAGGCCTGTGGAAAGGATATTACATATCAGTCATATTTTGTAGCGAGACATAACATTGGCAGACAGACACTTCATAAAGAATGCAGGGATAAATTGTGCGATCCCATTTTTTGTGAAAAGTGCGGAAGAAGATTTGTTATTACATATGGCGAGATGGAAGATTATGAGAGTAGAGGGGAAGAAGTACCGAAGCTATGTATAAATTGTCGAAAATAAATATGGTTTCTTTCATTATCGTAACCCTATACTTTATTGCCCTGATAATAATATTCCCATTCTACACCCAAGGCGGCTACGCAGAAATCGGCGAAGTGAAATATAATCTTTTCCGTAATATCGGGCTTGCGATAACGGCTGTTATGATACTGGTTATAGCAGAATCCCTTTTTCTGCAAAGAAAAAGTTTCTCCGTTAGAACTTTTTATAAGAGCTTATCAGTAACGGATTGGTTCATGTATGGATATTTCATGTTTGTTCTTATTTCCTACATCTTTACGCCGTTTGCAGAGGAAGCCTTTTGGGGAGCGGAAGGCTGGTATATGGGACTTGTCAGCCAGCTTTTATTTATCGGGATATATTTTTTGTTTTCCAGATATTTTATCTGGAGTAATAAATGGCTGTTTCTAATATTGCTCAGCTCCGGTTTGGTTTTTTTGCTTGGGATTTTAAATAGGTATTCTGTTTATCCGATTTATATGAGCGAACAGAATCCGGGTTTTATTTCCACAATGGGAAATATTAACTGGTTTTGCGGATATTGGGCGGTCATTTGTCCTCTCGGGATTGTGTTTTATTGGACAAGCAGCGCAAAATGGCAGCAGATAGCGGCGGGTATATATGTTGTGCTTTGCTTTGTTACAGGGGTGGTTCAGGGAAGCAGCAGTGCATATCTTGTTTTTGCTGGAATTTTTATTTTTTTGTTTGCGCTTTCTTTTCAGGAAAATCGGGCAATGTATAGATTCCTACAGTTATGTGTGATGTTTGCGTTATCGTGTCAGATAGCGAGACTGATTCGCTATCTGCCGGACCTTGAGATGAATTATGAAAATGAGCTGGGCGTTGTGCTGACGGATACAAATCTGACTTTGTTTATAGGAATAGTATTTATAGCTAAATATATACTTTTTGATTATTATGTGAAGAAAAAGGACTGCGGCGTTAAACAGCATAAAAAAATACGTAATACCGCACTCGCTATAATGGCAGCAGTATTAATTATATACATATTATTATTAGTGGGAAATACTTGTCTGGCAGGCGGGCTTTTTGGATTGTCGGGAGTTTCGCTTTTTACTTTTGATGATGCGTGGGCAAGTTATAGAGGGGCGACTTGGAGTATCGGTGTGCGGGCTTACCAGAGTATGCCGACGTTGAATAAACTGATAGGTGCAGGACCGGATTGCTTTGCGAGCTATGTATATTCGGTAGAAGGTTTGGCAGAGAGTACATATGCGTTATTTGGCAATGCGAGGCTGACTAATGCTCACAATGAATGGATTACGATGCTTGTTAATCAGGGAATTATGGGATTTGGTTGTTTTGTTGGGGCTTTTGCCGCGGCGGTTGTCAGGTTTATGAAGAAAGCGCATATAGATGCTGCGTTATATATGTGTGCTGCAAGCATTTTATTTTATATGTTGCACAATATGGTAAGCTTTCAGCAGATATTGAATGCTCCATATGTTTTTATGATATTAGGGATTGGGGAAGGAATTTGTAGAAAAAATTGAACTTTTATGCTTGTATAGTCAAATCGTTATAGACAAGCCACACTTATTTTATTAAAATAATATGTTAGTGGAGAAGTTAAATATATGCATTAATAATATTTTTTAACACACAAAATGATACTTGCAAGTTGAAAAAGAACGGCAGGTTATGGAAAGGACATGGTTATTAAAATGGCAGATAAAAAGTTAGTAGAAGCAATTACATCTATGGAAGAAGATTTCGCGCAGTGGTATACGGACGTTGTAAAGAAGGCAGAGTTGATTGATTATACCAGCGTAAAAGGTTGTATGGTGCTGCGGCCTGCAGGCTATGCGATTTGGGAATTGATTCAGCAGCAGTTGGACGCAATGTTTAAGGCAGTAGGGGTTCAGAATGTATATTTGCCGATGTTCATTCCTGAGGGCCTGTTGAATAAAGAGAAAGATCATGTAGAAGGTTTCGCGCCTGAGGTTGCATGGGTTACGCATGGCGGGCAGCAGCCATTACAAGAGAGATTGTGCGTAAGACCTACTTCAGAGACGCTGTTTTGCGATTATTATAAAAATACGGTTCATTCATATAGAGATTTGCCGCAGGTGTGCAATCAGTGGTGTTCGGTTGTACGTTGGGAAAAGGAGACAAGACCTTTCCTCAGAAGCCGCGAATTCTTATGGCAGGAAGGTCATACAGCACATGCATCGGCGCAGGATGCAGAAGAGAGAACTTTGCAGATGTTAAATGTATATGCGGAGTTCTGCGAAAAAGTGTTGGCAATGCCGGTAATAAAAGGACGTAAAACCGATAAGGAAAAATTTGCGGGAGCGGTTGCAACTTATACGATTGAGGCGCTTATGCATGACGGTAAGGCGCTGCAGTCGGGAACAAGCCATAATTTTGGCGACGGTTTTGCTAAGGCTTTTGATATTCAGTTTACAGATAAAGATAATACATTAAAGCACGTACATCAGACTTCATGGGGAATGTCAACACGTCTTATCGGCGGTATCATTATGGTACATGGCGACAATTCAGGTCTGGTTCTTCCGCCTAAGATTGCGCCTACCCAGATTGTAATCATTCCGATTCAGCAGAAAAAAGAAGGTGTGCTTGAGAAGGCTTTTGAATTAAAAGACAGACTCAGCAATTTCCGAGTAAAAGTGGATGATGCGGATAAGAGTCCGGGTTGGAAATTCTCTGAACAGGAGATGCGCGGAATTCCGATCCGTGTGGAAATCGGCCCGAAGGATATTGAGGCAAATAAGTGTGTTATCTGCCGTCGCGATACCAGAGAAAAGATAGAGGTTTCATTGGATGAATTAGAGACTAAGGCTGCTGAAATTCTGGATAAGATGCAGGTTGAGATGTTAGAGCGTGCAAGGGCACATAGAGATGAGCATACTTATGTGGCTAAGGATTCTGACGAGTTTAAGAAGATTTTCGCAGAGAAAGCCGGATTTGTAAAAGCAATGTGGTGCGGCGGGCAGGACTGCGAGGATAAGATTAAGGAAGAACTGTCGGTTACCAGCAGATGTATGCCATTTGAGCAGGAGCAGCTTTCGGACGTCTGCGTATGCTGTGGAAAACCTGCCAAGAAGATGGTATATTGGGGCAGGGCATACTAAGTAACTCCTACGCTTCGTACAGGGTGAAAATTTATTTTTCAACCTAGTATAACCGTAAATATACATCCACCGCCCTCGGCGTCGGAGA
This sequence comes from uncultured Lachnospiraceae bacterium, assembly GCA_947174705.1. Classification (GTDB taxonomy): domain Bacteria; phylum Bacillota; class Clostridia; order Lachnospirales; family Lachnospiraceae; genus UBA3282. The sequence goes on along the minus strand of CAMWKB010000010.1, from coordinate 24,981 downwards.
CGGATATTTTACCGCCATGTGCAGTAACTATTTCATAAGCAATTGATAGACCAAGCCCGAAGTGCTCTTTAGTGCTTCGGGATTTTTCTGCCCGGTAAAAGCGGTCGAAGATTTTCTTTTTATCCTCATCGGAAATACCTATGCCGCTATCCTTAACAGATATATGAAAATGCTCTTTATTATGAGAAAGTGTAATGGATACTTTTCCATGCTCAGGGGTATAGCTTATAGCGTTGTGTAAAAGTATGGAAACAACCTGAGTGATACGGTTCGGATCGGCTGAACATAGTGGCAGCGCCTGTTCCGGAAGGTATATGGCAAGTTTGATTTTCTTATTATCCGCCATTGGTTTAAATGCGTCGTATGCGTTAATAAGCAGAGTGTCTAATTCTATAGATTGAATCTGGATAGTAAAGCTGTTGTTATCAGAGCTTGAAAGGGTAAGCATGTCATTCACCAAAGAAGACATACGAAGCGTTTCCTGACAAATTGTCTTTAAGAAGCCGTCTTTCTTGTCGGAAGCTGCTGTTTTACAACACTCTGCTGACGATAAAATTACGGCAAGCGGTGTGCGTAGCTCATGTGAAGCGGAGGCTACAAACGCAGCCTGCTTTTTATGGTTTTCTACAATAGGATATAAAAGTTTTCCGGTAAAAAACCATGAAAATACGGTGAGTATAAATACCGCTATAATATCAATCAAAACAAAGAGCAGCCGCTGCTGCCATATCTGTTTTTTAAGATTTTCAAGAGAATAGAGTACACTGATTTCGAGAGCGGAATCTGGCGCAGTAGAAATAACTTTACTTGCAAAAAAGTCAGAGCCCGTAGATTCGGAAGTAAATTCATATTCAAGATGATAATATTCATAGGAATAAGTCGATGTGACGAGGGTCTCCACTTCAAACATACTATTATAAGCCTTGATACTTTCTTCCAAAATGTTTCCCGAAATTTTTTCATCGGCATTCTTTAACCTGTTAAAGAGAAAAGGAACTCCGTTATCCGTAATAAAAAACATATATTTACCCTGGGATTCCATTTTTGAAAGCCATTCCATAGAGATGACGGGTTGGTGTTCTAAGTTAGTGGTAATGGTATTGATATCGTTTTCAAAAGCCCGAAATTGATTTTGATAGAGCGCTTTTTCAGATACAAGCAAGAAAATAAATGACATGACTGTCATAATTGTAGCGGTAATTCCGGCACATAATATAGTCAGGCGTATGTGTACTTTCTTAAACATAGTTTAATTCTCCTGAAGACTATAGCCGACACCTCTCATTGTTTTGATTTGAAGTTTACTGCCTGTTATTTTTAAACGTCTGCGTAAAAAATGAATGTAGTTATCAAGATTTCCGTCTTCTACATCGCTGTCAGGTCCCCATACTTTAAGTAATAGTGTATTTCTGGGGATGGTCTGTCCTTTAGAGCGTAGAAAAGTTTCAAGCAGCTCAGATTCTCTTTTAGACAGAGTGCAGGTTCCTGAAGGTCCGGTTAAGATACCCTCGGAGTTCTGCCATGTAATATCGGCTACCGTCATAATATTAGAGTCTGTAATTGTATGAGGTCTTCTGGTGACACAGCGGATTCTTGCAAGTAGCTCCTCGAAAGCGAAGGGCTTAACCAGATAATCATCTGCACCAAGGTCAAGACCGTCTACCTTATCGGATAAGGCTCCAAGCGCTGTTATTAAAATAATAGGCGTGGTGATACCGCTTTTTCTTAATGAAGTCAGCACGTCTGTACCTTCCATATATGGCAACATTCTGTCCAGTAAAATAATATCGTAAATATTTTGTTCACCATAATAAAGAGCGTCTTCCCCATCTAAGCAGGAATCCACACTAAAGCCCGCCGCCTCTAATTGATAGGTAAGGGAGGCATTTAATTGTTTGTCATCTTCCGCCAGTAAAACTCTCATTTCATGTACCCCTTTGTATTATATCAGTATTTATAATTTTAACAAAGAAATCTTTAAATATTCTCTAAGAATATTTACAAATATAACTTTAAAAATCACATTTTACGGCAATATCTTTTTAGAGGTTGTTTAGAGATAAAATTGTTATGATGCGATTGTCAGAATTATTATCATAAGGAGGAGAAGTTGTGAAAAATATTCAAACAAACACAAAATTTAATCAAAGAACACCAAAGAAAATAGTATCGCTTATATTATTATTTGCAATGTTAGCGACAATACTCAGCGGTTGTACTAAGACGACTGAAAGTACAAACAATACAGACAATCCGGACGCGGCAGCGCAGACGGCTTCGACTGGTACAAATGCAGACAGTCAGGGCAGCCAATCTGCGTCGGACGAACCGGTTGCAATGGGGCGGTATGTAGAAAAAGTGACAGATATGTCAGATAAAATCAACGGACTTACGGGTAACGGCATATTCAGATTAAATGACGGAACTCTTATTATCACAGAGGGAAGTTCACATCCGTTTTGGATTTCAAAGGATAATGGGGAAACCTGGGAAGCGGACGACTGGGCATGGCATAAGAAAATGATGGATGACAAAACGTATATCTCGGAAACTGCGATAGGCGGTGACGGGACGGCTGCCGTTATATATGGCGTTAGTGATGACAATGATGATTATGAACAGTTCCTTTTTATTATAAAGCCGGACGGTACGGAAATTCCTGTAGAGACGCCGGCTGAAGCCGGGCATTATCCGAGACATGCTGTGGTAACAGAGACGGGCAGGGTTTTTGTAAGCTTTCTGGGAGGTGATAATCTTTATGAAGCTAAGGAAGACGGAAGCTGCGAATTGTTTCTCACTATGTCGGAAGGCCCTGGGTTAATGAACGTTTGCGGAAGTCTGTTAGTAATGGATGGTTTTGATTATAAGGCACCGCTTATTTATGATATAGAAAAAGAGGAGTATATAGAGGATAAAGTTTTAGAAGACTTTATGAGTGAGAATTATGAGAGCGGTAATAGCTTTGGCAGTGACTGGTATGAACTATATCCCTTTATAGGAGAAGAAAATGTAATTTATATTGCGGGACAAAAGGGGCTGCACAGACACGTAATAGGAGGCAGTGCAGTGGAGGAGGTCATTGACGGAAATTTATGTACATTTTCTAATCCGGCCTATGGCATTGGCAGTATGATAATGCTTCCGAATAATGAGTTTATGGCTATATTCAGCGGCGGCAGACTGGTTCATTTCGTCTATGATCCCGATATGCCTACGGTTCCGAACGAAAGGCTTAAAGTATACAGTCTTAAAGAAAATGATACAATACGTCAGGCAATTTCTCTGTATCAGACTGCAAATCCTGAAGTCTATGTGGAATATGAAATGGGTATGGGAAATGACAGTTCGGTTACAAGAGACGATGCGCTAAAGAGTCTGAATACCAAGATAATGGCAGGAGAAGGACCGGATGTTCTGATATTGGATGATATGCCGTTAGATTCTTATATTGAAAAAGGTCTTTTGCTTGATTTAAGCCCGCTTATAGATGGTTTAAGCGGAGACGAAGAATTATTCGGGAACATTGTGGACGCTATGAAGACGGGCGATAAATTATATGCTATGCCCTGTGAAATACAGGTTCCGGTTATTATGAGTGAAGATAAGTATCTTTCCAAGGCAAAGGATTTGGCAGGTTTGGCGGATATGATAGAGGAGCTGCGGAAGGATAATCCGGGTGATAACTTGTTTAATATTGCAAGTGAAAAAGGAATACTGCGTTTCTTCTCCATGACATCGGTTCCTGCGTGGACTAAGGAAAGCGGGGAAATTGATAAGGAAGCGGTTACGGAATATCTTAAACAGACCAAGAGAATTTATGACGCCCATCTGGACGGACTTCCGGAAGAGTTAATCGAAAGATACAATCGTACAAACGAATACTGGCTGTCAGAAATGGGAGAATTATATGACGAGTCCAAGTATTTGAGAACAACAGCCAGAGGACTTGAGTATACAGCAGGAAATATTAAGCTGTTTATGAACGCGCTCAGCTCGCGCAGCGATTATGACCATGTGATTTCCGTAAACAAGGTAGATGGATTTGAAGACAGGGTATGGGCGCTTATGGACGGACAATGCCAGAATGTATTCTGCGCCAATACATTAATGGGTATCAATGCAGCGTCGCAGTATACCTCACAGGCGCAGGATTTCATAAAACTGTGTCTTGGCAAAGAAAACCAGTCAGCTATGTTTAATGGGTTTACAGTCAATAAGGCTGCTTATGATGATAGTTTTAAAGTGGATAAGAGTCTGGTAAATGAAGAAGGGGCGTATTCATGGGAATCTTCAAGTTATGAGGATGGAACCAGACTTGACTTTATAACATACTGGTCGAGTGAGGAGCAGGCGGCTGAATTTAAGAAGTGTATAGAGTCATTAAATACAGCTTATATAGAGAACGGTATGCTAGAAGAGGCCGTATATGAAGAAGGCATTGCCTATTTCAGAGGAGAAAAGAGTCTTGAAGATGCGGTAAACGCTATTGAGAAGAAAGTTTCACTATTTTTAGCGGAGTAGAATTTGTATAGAATTGAGGCGCGTGTCGTGATTTATAGGTGTAAATATATATGAAAAAGGGCATAAGAGTGCAGGAATCAACAACAAATAAACATATAGTAAAGGCATCTAAATACAGGGGTAAAAGACTTAAAGACGCGCGCGCTTTCTTTACTTTTATGATGCCCAGCTTATTGGGAACACTGGTATTTGTAATTATTCCGTTTCTGGATGTGTTTAAACGCTCTTTTCATACGGTGATAACAAAGCAGTTTTGCGGATTTCAAAATTACAGGACTGTTTTTACCAATCAGGCTTTCGGGCTTGCCATAAAAAACACGTTTCGTTTTACGATAGTGTGTATTCCGCTGCTAGTGGTAATCGGTCTTATAATTGCAATGCCGGTCAGCAGGTTAAAAAATGCGGGAGTAATAAAGTCTCTGTATTTATTCCCGCTGGCCATGCCTACGGCAACCATTGTTATTGTCTGGAAGATGCTATTTTATAAGCAGGGATTTTTGAATTTATTCTTAAGCAAACTTGGGGAGCTGACCGGCTTATGGGGCGAAATACATAAAGATTATCTGGGAAGCAGTGCGGCTTTCTGGGTATTGGTAGCCAGCTATATTTGGAAGAATACAGGCTATACGTTGGTTTTGTGGCTGGCGGGAATCCTTGGCATTTCCAATGAGCTCATAGAGGCGGCGAGAGTAGACGGCGCCTCAGAGCTCCAATGCTTTTTCAAAATTATACTTCCTAATTTGAAAGGCAGTCTGTACACGATAGTTATATTGTCATTCCTTAACTCTTTTAAGATATACAGGGAGGCATATTTAACTGCGGGTGCGTACCCGGAACAGGACATATATCTTTTGCAGCATTTATTTAATAACTGGTTTGTAAATCTGGATTTTGATAAAATGGCGGCGGCAACGGTTTGTGTTGGGGGATTTTTGTTTGTGGTCATTATGCTGCTGCAGCATTTGTGGGATAGCAGGTAGGGATGAGTAATGATGGAAAAAGCGGAATTAATTTTTGAAAAATTAAAATCAAATTTAATAAAAACTCTATTGTTGTTGCCTGCAGTTTTTGTCTGTCTTCCGATAATATTGCTTATAACAGGTTCGGTTATGGGAAGCGGGGAATTAAAGCAGTATTTGTCGCCGCTTTTTCTTGACAGTGTAGAATTTATAAACTGGAAACTCATACCGGATTATCCGACATTTGAAAACTATGGAAAATTGCTTTTTTTGACGCCGCAGTTTTTCGTGCTGTTTTGGAACTCGATTAAGCTGGTAGCGTGTATTCTGGCAGGGCAGCTCATTGTAGGGGTGCCGGCGGCATGGGCTTTTGCAATATATAAGGTTAAGGGAAACCGTATGCTTTTTGTACTTTATGTGGTGCTTATGCTGCTGCCCTTTCAGGTCACGATGCTCTCAAGCTATTTGGTACTCAATTCACTGGGCTTGTTGGATACGCATAAGGCGATCATTCTGCCGGCGATATTTTCTACTTTTCCGGTATTTCTTGCTTACGGCGGATTCAGAAGTATACCGATGCAGCTTATTGAAGCCGCACGGATTGACGGCGCCGGAGAGTTTAAGATTTTTTGTCACATAGGGCTTCCTCTTGGGAAAAGCGGTATTTTGTCGGCTATGGTGCTTGGTTTTCTGGAATATTGGAACATGATGGAGCAGCCGATGGCGTTTATCGAAAGTAAAGCATTATGGCCGCTTTCGCTGTATCTGCCTGAAATAACCTGGGCTCAGGCCGGATATGCTTTTGTGGCGTCGATGATTACATTGATTCCTGCGGTGTTTGTTTTTATATGGGGACAGGATTATTTGGAGCAGGGGATTATTTTTTCCGGGCTTAAAGAGTAGGGGGATTGCGAAAATGGTGGCAGGCCACGAACTTAGACATTATAAACAAAAAACGGAGTTCGACCGCGGGAGCGAACTCACTCCGCCTTTTTGTTTATAATGTCTAAGTTCTGGGTACTGGAGAAGAGTTTCGCAATTTGTATGGGTTCGTAAGCCCGGATGGTGGTTTCGCAGTTGATTGAGTAAGAGATGATTCGAAAGGACTGAAGTGGTAATGCAGGAGAAGAGAGATTTGATAGTGATGCAGGAAGATAGTGGAGTTATCAGGGTGGTACAGGGCGAAAATGGAATAATCGGTTTTGGTGGAAATGGCGTGTATAGGGGTGGTTTAAATAAACGCAGGATTATATACGGGTTTCTTATATTCCTGGGGTTGATGTGGCTTTGTACTGTTATATCTAAGAGCATCTATGCTTCTAAACTTCCGGTGGTTTTAACGGATAGGCCGGCAGAAAAATATATAGAGCATATTGTTGAAACGGACGGCATTGTTGTGGCGGGGGAAAAGAAGCCGCTTACAGTTCTTAGCGGAGTCAGGGTAGAGAAGATTCTGGTGCAGGTTGGAGATAAGGTGGAAGAGGGAGACATACTTTTTACAGTGGATTTAGATGATTTAAAAGAAAGTATCAAAGAAAAGGAGATACAGATTTCCAAGCTGCAGCTTCAGGTCGATACGCTTAATCAAAACGCAGCGCTTGCCAGTCAGAAAAAAACGCTTGAGGAAGAGCGCGCAAGGGAAGACTATGACGAGCAGGCAAGGTATTATAATGATTTAGTCGGCAGGGCGGCGGAAGAGGTTAACAAGATAGAAAAAAAGATTGAAGAAGCCGGAGGAGAAGAGGCGAGCGAAGAATTAAAAGAAGCGCTCAAGGCAGCGGCATACGCGGAGGCTGACGCTAAGCGTGCCAGAGATAATATAATAAAAGAAGCCGGAAGAAGGGTAGAAGATATCCTGCTGCCTGATAACACGGATTCTACTTTGGCATCCTATAAACTTGAGCTTGCCGGTTTGCAGGAGGAGCTTGCAAAGTATAAGGAAATAGAGAGCAACGAAGGTCAGATTTCGTCTAAGGCGGGCGGATTTATTACAGATATTAATATCAGTGAAGGAAATCGGGTCTCTGATTCGGCAGTTATGCTGCTTGCAGATGAGAGTATTCCGTATCAGTTTAAAGCGACTATTGATAAAGAACAGAAAAAATATGTCGGTTTAAAGGATAAAGTTTCTTTGAAGTTAGAAGGCGTCAGCAGGGATATAGATTTATCGGTAGAAAATTTGGCAGAAAGTGAAACCATGCCCGGAAATTACGAAATTAATATGGATTTACCGGAAGGAATAGGAATGCCCGGGTTGTCAGGTACGATCCGTCACAGTGAGCCCGGAGATAAATATTACTGTTGTGTCGATCCCTATGCCGTTTACGAGAACAACGGAAGAACTTATGTATATGTAGTAAAAGAACGGGAAGGCATTTTGGGTATGGAATATTATATAGAAGAAGTAAATGTTAAAGTGCTTGATCAAAACGAAAACTGGGCGGCGCTGCAGGGTGCGCTGGACAGTGACAGCCAGGTTGTGATTTCTGCTACTAAGGCAATAAAAAATGGGGATATAGTTAGATTTTAATTCTTACCTTATAGGAAAGTATGTCATCAGATGGAATCAGAAGGCGAATTTGTTATCTTTTTTTAGTTGTGTGTTGACATGCGGGTCTATAGGCGATAGACTGAATATACAGTCTATTACCTATAGACCCATTTTTTTAATCCATATAACAGTTTCGAAATCATCTGGATAATAAGTTTAGCGGGAGGAATTAATTACATGAAAGAGTATAAATTAGCGGAGGGCGAATTAAGGTTTGCGGAATTAATTTGGGAAAAGGAGCCAATCACTTCTCCCGAGTTAGTGAAATTGTGCGAGAAGGAATTTAATTGGAAGAAATCAACGACATACACTGTTTTAAAGAAGCTGTGCGATAGGGGAATTTTTCAAAATGAAAAGGCGGTGGTGACTGCCCTGATCAGTAAAGAAGAATTTTACAGTCATAAAAGCAGGAACTTTATCGAAGAGTCTTTTGGAGGTTCTATACCAAGGTTTTTGACGGCGTTTATGGGTGGGAAAAAATTGACGGCTGAACAGGCTGAGGAAATTAAGAATTTGATTGATAGTTTTAAAGAGTGAAAACATGATATCTAAGGCCAAGAACTTAGATATTAGTTTCATAATTACTTGGAAATACGTTTTAATAGAGAGGAAGATTTTAATGGAATTAAGTTATATATTTATCAAAATATTGAACATGAGTTTCACGGCGAGTTATTGTATTATATCGGTTATTGTGCTTAGATTTTTGCTGAGAAAACAAGCTAAAATTTTTTCTTATCTGTTGTGGAGCGTAGTGCTGTTCCGGCTTATTTGTCCATTTTCAATATCGAGTACTTACAGCCTGCTTAGGGTGGATACAGATATTATTTCACAGGAAAATATAGATAGGTGGGCTGCCGCGGACCTGAATCAAAACAATATGGAGGATGATGACATACCGACACTGCCTACACAGATAAATACAGATAATATTCAAGATTCCTTTTTTAATTTTAATACAGATATGCAGGAAATGAGCAGGAATACATGGATAAATGAAGCATTTGTTGTGGCTTCATGGATATGGGCGGCAGGAATGGCGCTGCTTATACTTTACAGCATAGTAGCAACGCTGCGTATGAGATATTCTTTGAAAAACGCTATATACATAGAGAAGAATATATATGAAGCGGAGGGGATTGATACGCCTTTTGTATTTGGTATAGTAAGGCCGCGAATTTACATTCCGGCATATATAAACGAAGACGAGCGGAAGTATGTTTTGACGCATGAAGAAATCCATATTGTAAGAAGGGATTATTTAATAAAAATATTGGCGTATCTGGTCGTATGCCTGCATTGGTTCAATCCGCTTGTATGGGTAGCTTTTGTTCTTATGGAAAATGATATGGAAATGTCTTGTGATGAAGCGGTGCTTAAGAAGCTGGGTGAAGGTGTAAAGAAAGAATACTCGCGCTCTTTACTTTCCCTGTCTGTTGAGCGAAAACTTTTCCAAGGCAGTCCGTTGGCATTTGGGGAAGGGAATGTTAAGGGTAGAATTCAGAATATATTAGGATATCATAAAAGAGCATTTATAACCGTAGTCTTGGCTGTGGCGATTCTTATAATTGTAAGTGTCGGGCTTATATTGAATCCGGCGGGAGATAATGTAGATGAAGTTGATTTGGATAGGCTGTCAGAATTTGTAGAAAATTACGCAACAGCATTTAGCGGTCGGGACGGGGCAAAAATGGTGGAGGCATACATAGATGAGGAAACCGCACTTGAAAATGTATTTCTGTTGGAAAAAGTAGGGGATGATGTATATACATTAGGAATGTCAAGCCCTTTTGTTGACAGTTTCAGGTATAGGATCATTCAGGAAGAAAATAAAGCGGATATTTACTATTATGCAATGACATTCGACCCGCACATGGCGGTATGGAAGGAAGAGATGCATTATACAACCGTTGAAGGTGAGATTAAGGCAGTTGGCAGTAGTCTGAAGTTTTTGGACAGTATTTCATCTAAAGAGGAATTTGACGAGGCATATATGATTGACGGTGAATATCAGTTTGTCAATTACCTGGAAAATGGCTTTGTGGAGGAGATTAATTATCAGATAGAAACAGGAAATGTTTACACTAACAATACGGTATATGCAAAGCCAGAGACGGCAGCAGCGAATATCCTGAATCTGACAGGCGGAAGTGGCAGAGTGGAAGGAGATTATTCTTGGCAGGCAATGGTGCGGTATACTTTTGCAGACGGAAGCGAAGTAATGATTCCTATGTATAATCCGGTTGATGAAGAGGCAGGTAGTGGCGAAAGCTGGAATGGTCAGGATATTTGGATTGTTGATACTGCCGTCTGGAATGCAAAGGCGCCGTAGAGGATTATTTAATACAAATTTTAAAAATAATCGGAAAGTTTGATGTTTATAGGGCTTTCCGATTATTTTTTGCAAAATATTTGGTTGACAGATGTATACCAATGTGTTAAAGTTGGTATACAACAGTACACCTTGCATAAAAGTATTGTTTATTAAATTAAATACATAGAAAAGGAAAAACTTATTATGACAAACGTAAATTTATCGGACGGTGAATGGAAGATCATGAATCAGTTGTGGGAGCATGAGACGGCTACCATAACGGAGCTTACGGCGTGGCTGCAGGAGACAACAGGCTGGGATAAGCATATTATTATTACTATGCTTAACCGTATGGTAAAGAAGGGGGCGGTTTCTTTTTATGAAAAAGGACGGGCGAAGCAGTTTTATCCGCTGCTTTCACAGAGTGAGGTTTCTATACGGGAAACAAAGGGATTTTTGAATAAGGTATACCGTGGCAGTATCGGAATGATGGTTAATGCAATGGTAGAGGATAAGGCTCTGTCAAAGCAGGATATAGAAGAACTTTATAAAATACTGGAGCAGGCTGAATTAAAATAAAAAGGGGTTGTATAAATGAAAGCAGCAATTATTACATCTTCAATTTTGATTATATGCATTATATTACTAAGAAGACTTTGCAGGGGCAGAATAAGTGCAGGCGTGCAGTATGCACTATGGCTGATAGTGGCGCTCAGACTGATAGTACCGGCGGTTACGGTTGTTTTTCCCGATTTGCTGCCGGAATGGGATCTTAGCATTATGAATGTGGCTGAGAAAGTCGAGACAAGTGCGCAGGATTATATACAGACGCCGGAGCAGATTGGACAGATTAATGTTCCGTTTGGTAAACTGCCCTTTGTCAATGTAGCGAATGCGGACGGACCAACAGCCGTATTTTATGCAGGACAGATTGGCTGGACATGGTTGGATTTTTTCAAAGGCATATGGTATGCGGGCATGGTAATTGCAGGCGTATGGATGGCGGCGGTCAATATATTATTTATGCGAAGGCTTTTGGCAAACCGGACTAAATACGAGAAAGAGGATTATAAGCTTCCTATATATTATGTCAAAGAACTGGCTTCGCCCTGTCTGTATGGAATATCCGGAAAACAGGCGATTTATCTTCCTGAGGAAGTTATAGAGGATGAAGAGAGAGTCAGACATATTTTGGCACATGAATATTGTCATTATAAACATAGGGATGTATTATGGGCAGGACTGCGCTGTATTTTGCTGGCGGTTTATTGGTTCAATCCGTTTGTGTGGTTAGCGGCTGTTTTGTCTAAACGTGACTGCGAACTTGCCTGCGACGAAGCTGCAATCAGGATGCTTGGAGAAGAGGAAAGAATTGCATATGGTAAGACGCTGCTTTCCCTGATTACCAAAACTACGAAGGCGTCAGATATAGTCTGCGCTGCAACAACGATGACGGGCACCGGTAAGAGTGTTAAGGAGAGAATTAAAAGAATTGCCCAGAAACCGAAACGGTTAGCGATTATTCTGCTTCCGGTTTTAGTGGCAGTTGGTGCTATCGTTGCATTTACTTTTACACAGGCAAAGGAATATCCGGAGGGTGCGTTTTTCTTAGACAGAGAGGGAGAGCAGCTTGTTTCGACAGATTGCTTCCAGATTAATTTTCCGGAAACTTTAGCGAAAGAAATATATTGCATAAAAGAAAATGACACTGATGTCATAATATGCCATAAAGATAATAAAAGAGAAATTGGATCTTTTCGCAAGCTTATATATGAAGAGGCAGCGGCACTTTCGGATGAGAGGGAAGTTGTACCAATCGGGGACTATGGGAAGAATTGGATGCTTAAGCTTCATATGAACGGCGAGGATGAACTGGAAGGGGTTATTGATGACAATTCTACAACCAATTCTACATCAACGTATTATGATCCTAATGATAAGAATGAGGCCGGAACCGGAGGGGTAGCAGGTACGGATAGTAATGATGATACAACCTATATAATAGATGATGATTCGACAAATATAGAGCATTACAATGGCGTTGATTCTTCTGGTACTGCGTATGCATCAAACGGTGGGATCAATCCTATTCCGGCGCCGGAGGATGTGGATAGTAAGGTAATTAACCTGCCTTATGATAAGGATGAGGATTATTCAGCAGTAGATGTCGGAGAAATTGGAAATGACACACAAAATGATGAGCATACTTATATATTTAAAACAGAAGATGTAAGTAACAGCGCCCCGTATGAAGAAAGTCATGATTATCTTCCGAATGAGACTATTACTTCAACAGATATAAACGATGCTTCAAGTACCGTAGACCATTTTTATACTCCAAATGAGTATATTGAAACTGAAGATGTAATTAAAAATGATGCAGGGAATAAAGAAGATATCCCGTATGAAGAGGCACATGATTATCTCCCGAATGAGAATATTACTGTAACATTTACGCCCGATGTGTCACATACCGAAGTAGACCATATTTATACGCCGAGTGAGAATGTTGGAACAGAAGATATTGCAGAGAGTCAAGCCGGCACTCCATATGAAGAAAGCCATGATTATCTTCCAACCGAGAGTGTTCACGAAACTTCTACTATAATGCTTCCTGATGAGGGGATTACTAATATTAATATACCTGCATATAAATACTGCTATATTTATGTACCCGCAGATAATTCTGACGCTGAAGAAAGTATACAAAATGAGCTGGCAGAACTGAATCAGGAACTTATTAATTTGAGCGATTCCGTTAATATAATATTTATAAGTATGGATTCCATGGAGGAGATACTGGATATTCTTGCGGGAACTCACCGTTCGGATATTAATAATTTACCTAATATCTCTGAAATCGCCCAAACAATTCCGGCTGCGGAAGGATTAAGTTATAGTATGGTGGAGTTGTCAGATCGCGAACCGGATAAGATAACGCTGCATTATCGCTTATTGTATGATGATATTGCAAGGATAGATAAGGATACGCTCTTTGTGGATGCGGTATTAATGTTTTCACTGATTGAGGATCTGGAGACGTGCAGTTTCCGTATTAGTGGGGATTCAGATAAAGTTAAATATTCTGTAGTTACACCGGATGATTATCTGGCATCAACAGTGAATTATGATTATGAAAGAAGTGAAATGGAAGAACTGTTTGGAGAGCTTTACCCATGTTCTGAAACAAAGGAGGCGCTTGTCGATTTATATAACAGGGTTGTGGAGTACCTTGGGGCTCAGGAATAGTATAGTATCCGATTTATAAATTATAAAATTTTCATAAAAAATTAAAATTTTGGAAACTTTTTTTTAATCTAAATACTCTAATATATATAGTATTATATAGACTATATATGGTATAGTATAAACAAAGTGGTTTAGAGACTATTTAAAGATAAGTTTGTTAAATTATTATCGGGATAAAACTATTTTTATAGGGAGTGGGATAAAAGTGCAAAGTACAGTACATAAGAAGAACTCGGAGCTCGCCTTATGGGAAATGGATGCGCGCAGGGGAAAAACTGCAAACAGGGTTGGAAGAAATCGCTCACGTAGTTCACAAACTGCTAATCGCACAAGCACTAAGACTATTCATGTAATTGAACCTACAGCAAGACCAAAGCACTATTATCAGAGTCCTAATATGGCTCAGATTAATGAACGCAGGATAGCAAGACGCCGGCGCGCATATTTTTACCGCGCGCTGGCATTTGCCATGCTTGCATCTATACTTGTGCTTATGCTTTCTGTAGTGGGATTTATCTTTAAATTTATGGGTAAAGAGCAGGTAAGGGAAGCAAGCACTGTAAAAAGTACGCCGATCATAAAAGATGTTGAAGAGCCAAAGATAGCGAAGCCGGATATAACGGTTGATTTGCTGGAAGTTAACGATTATTCCAGACCTGCAACCGAACTTAACGAGATTAAAAGCATATTTGTTCATTATACCGCGAATCCCGGAACGTCTGCCAAGCAGAACCGCAGTTATTTTTCCAATCTTGGCGAGACTCACGAACGGTCGGCAAGCGCACATTTTATTGTCGGTTATGAAGGAGAAATTATACAGTGCATCCCTATGGATGAACAGGCTTACGCGGTAATGACAAGAAATGAGGATTCTATTTCTATAGAATGCTGCTATTTGGATAAAGACGGACAGTTTACACAGGAAACTTATGATTCATTGATACATCTTCTTGCCTGGCTTAAGCAGGAGTACAACCTAAGTAACGAGGATATACTGCGCCATTATGACTGTGGCGGCAAACTTTGCCCGATTTATTATGTCGAAAATGAAGGCGCATGGGATAAGCTGCTTAGGGATGTGAGCAGGTTTGAGGAAGAACAATAAAAAGAACGGGTGATGGGAATCAAAGTTCCTGCCCGCTCTTTTTCATATTCGTTTACCGTTCCGTTTTGTTATCTATTATATTTTCGTTTTCGTCAGCCGCCGATGTCTCACCGGTTCCGGCTACAGCATTTTTACCACTTTTCATATGTAACCATGTCTCCACTCTTTTTCTGGAAAATTCATAATTTACCAGAAGAGAAATAAGCACGCCTATACCTGTGTCTATCATACGCTCCAAAGCATAATTTATATAATTGGGCGGTGTGTTAAAAAGAATAATGCACAGGACTACTCCACCCGGCTGTACCCCGCCCGGCCAGTGAAAACGCACGCACAGGGCAATTAATATAATAATTCCCAGAAAGACCATCAGGAGTCTTAACCAATAATTTCCTTCCGGATAAAACATATGCTCTATCTGAAAAAGTCCCAGACCGATGAAACCGCCAATAATTGTTCCGAAAAAACGATTTCCGCCGCTGCGCTTAGAGTCTTCCATGTTCACACCCATACCAAAAATTGCACCAATGCAGGCAAAGGTAGGGTTTGCGTCCGGAAACGGAGCATAAAGAAGCGCTGTGATCATTGTTGCCAGAGCAGTTTTAATACTTCTAAGTCCCAGACCGGGAATGGGTGCATGCACCGGATTATGTTCTTCCATAATAAATGCTTCCTTTCCATACAAAAAAGCGGGTGATGGGAATCGAACCCACATATCCAGCTTGGAAGGCTGGTGTTCTACCACTGAACTACACCCGCAAAATGTATCATATATTTTTGAAACCTTAGCAATAATATCATATATGGTTTTTCTTGTCAATAAAATTCTGGTATAATTATATGCAGCAGTCGGTTTAAAAATAATAACTTCTAAAATAATAAAATTTGTGTTACAATATTACTGGCTCAATTAAAGCATTTTTGAGGGGCATTTTTATGAATGATACAATATACACAACAGAACAGATAAAATCTATCTTGTTCCCGATATTTCAGACATATAATGTGCAAAGTGCAGTATTATTTGGATCTTATGCAAAAGGTACTCCTAAGGAAAATAGTGATATTGATATACTTGTAGACAGCAATCTTCATGGGTTGGCTTTTTATGGTCTATTAGAAGATGTAGTGACTTCTCTAAATAAATCTGTTGACTTAATTGATTGTTCGGAAATTATTCCCAATTCTGTTATAGATCACGAAATCAAAAAAAATGGGGTTCTTATTTATGGATTACAAGGATAATCAGACATTAAATAAAATATATAACCACGTAAAATCAGTCTTATCATATTGTGAGGATTGCTCCTCTTTAGTAGATTTCCAAAAAGACAATATGCGTATAGAAATGAAAATTGTATGAGAAACCATAGAAAAAGATTTGCCAATACTAGAGACTGAATTAAAAAATGTATTATCATAAAAGCAACAGTTTATTACTTCCACTGCTGCTTTTTATTTATCGAAATACAGCTATAGACAATTCTGAATAACCTTTTTATAATAAAAAAGAGAAAGTGCAACATTGACACAAACATGACACGCATGTCATAAATGGAGCGGAGACAAGTACGAACGACACTTTGATAAGGAATAAAAACCATGAAAAGAGATACATACACAAATCGTTCAAATAATCATATAGAATTAAACGACAATGACGACGATATACTAGACTTAGACGAAGAAGACTTAGAAGATTCCGTAGATTTCGACAGAAAAGAATATGCAGAAGATGACTATGAAGACGAGTGGGAGCCGGAATGGAAAGATATTGTAAATAAAAAGCTGTTATATGGAGTAGCAGCAGTCGTAGTGCTGGTTCTGATTGTGCTGATTATCGTATTTGCCGTCTTTTTGAAGAATAAAAAAGATGAGCGCGAAGCATTACAGATGCAGCTTGATATGGAAAACGTAGAAGAACCGCAGCCTTCGGAGAACGACGTATCGGATGATACAGAGCCTGAGCAGAATGTACAACCGGAAGAACCGGATTTGGAAAAAGATATTAATGATTCTGAGAATGTTGAAGTAGGAGCACTGGATGATGAGCAGGACCCACAGGCAAATGCGGCAGCAGGTAACGAAGGAAGTGGAGCGGAGGTTACTGTAACAGGTATAAGTGATGATGAAGTTTCCGGAGTTACGATGGGAATAGACGTATCCAAGTATCAGGGGAATATCAACTGGGGAAAAGTCAAAGCCTCAGGTGTAGAGTTCGCCATGATCCGTGTAGGGTACAGGGCCAAGACCACCGGAGAGATTTTTGAAGACCCGACTGCAAGGTATAACATGCAGGAGGCACAAAATGCCGGCATCATGATAGGAGCATATTTCTTTTCATCTGCGGTTACACAGGAAGAAGCAAGAGCCGAGGCCTCATTTACTAAAAATATTATTGCTAAATATAAAATAACGTATCCGGTAGCGTATAATTGCGAAGATTTTCAGTCGCCTGACAGCAGGCAGTATGGACTGGATTCTTCCACAAGAACTGCGCTGGCGTGTGCATATCTTGACGAAATTGCGTCAGGCGGATATACGCCTATGTTTTATGCATCAAAAGGAGAGCTTGAGGGTAACGCCCAGTGGGATACCACAACGCTTGCTTCGAAATATAAAATATGGGTGGCGCAGTATCCGGGTAAGCCATACCCTGAGACCAATGCTTCAGAATATTCGGGAACTCATGATATGTGGCAATATACAAGTCAGGGAAATGTTGACGGAATACCGAGGAAAACCGATGTAAATATAGCATATTTTAAATATACAAAAGAAGCTGATGCAAAGGATGATACGCCAGCAGAGGTAGTGGAGGCAAATCCGGAAGTCGGAATTATTTTTACAGAGGTCAATGAGACCGTAACTGCCAAACAGGAGACTAATCTGCGTTCTGAGCCAAGCACGAATAGCGACGACACTATTGTATACAAGCTTGTTCATGGAGATACGGCAACAAGAACAGGAATTGGGCATAATGGATGGTCAAGGGTCATATATAATGGACAGACACTGTATGCGGTTACAAGTTACCTGACCACCGATATGGCGGATACCGGTCAGCAGGCGCCGCCGCAGGGGCCTGTATATACTCCGGTAAATGAGCAGGTTACGGCGAAGATTGAAACGAATCTCCGGACTGAGCCCAGTACGGCAAACCCGGATACGGTGGTAGGGATGCTGCATAACGGAGAGGTTCTTACCAGAGTAGGCATAGGTGACAACGGCTGGTCACAACTTGAGTATAACGGACAAACCGTATATGCCGTTTCAAGCTATTTAACAGTGCAGCCTTAAGTTAAAAAAATAATAAAGGAGACGTAAGTATGAAGGAAATAGTTCTTAAAAAGTTTGAAGAGATTTTTGGAGACACAGATGGGGTAAGCGTATATTTTGCACCGGGCCGCGTCAATATGATAGGCGAGCATACGGACTATAACGGTGGACATGTTTTTCCCTGCGCATTGACAATAGGAACATATGCGGCAGCCAGAAAGAGGGAAGATGATAAGCTGCGTTTATATTCCATGAATTTTGACAAGCTGGGAGTAATTGAATCTTCTATCATAGATTTGAAGCCGGAAAAAGAAGCTGAATGGACGAACTATCCTAAGGGCGTTATGTGGGCTTTTGAAAAAAGAGGATTCAAAATGCCATGCGGTATGGATATTGTGCTCAATGGAAATATTCCGAACGGCTCCGGTTTATCTTCTTCTGCATCATTGGAAGTGCTTACAGGTTTTATGCTTCGCGACTTATTTGGTTTTGACGTGACGAATATTGATTTGGCGCTTATAGGACAGTATTCAGAGAATAACTTCAATGGCATGAACTGCGGAATTATGGATCAGTTTGCTTCTGCAATGGGTAAAAAGGATAACGCCATTTTCCTTAATACTGCAGATTTATCTTATGAATATGCACCCCTTGTTTTGGAAGGAGCTAAGATAGTTGTAACTAACAGTAACGTAAAACATAAGCTGACGGATTCTTCATATAACACAAGAAGAAATGAATGTGAAACAGCTCTTGAGGAGCTTAAGACCGTTGTGGATATTAAAGAGCTGGGCGACCTTTCCGAAGAAGAGTTTGAAGCGCATAAATCGGCTATTAAAGATGAAGTAAGAATAAAAAGGGCAAAACATGCCGTTTACGAAAATCAGAGAACAATTAAGGCTGTTGCGGCTTTAAAGAAAAACGACGTTAAGCTTTTTGGCGAGTTGATGAACCTGTCCCATATTTCTTTGCGTGACGACTATCAGGTATCTTGTGAGGAAGTTGATGTTTTGGTAGAAGAAGCATGGAAGATACCGGGCGTGATTGGTTCACGTATCACCGGAGCCGGTTTTGGCGGATGTACGGTCAGCATAGTTAAGGATGAAGCTGTAGAGGAATTTAAGGAGAAGCTGGGAGCGGTATATAAAGAGCGAGTTGGTAAGCAGGCTGATTTCTATGTGGTAGAAATTGGAAACGGACCGAGTAAATTGTAATTTAATGGGGTGGAGGTAAGATATGATTCAAAATAATATTAGGAAATTAGTTCAATACGCATTGCAGACCAATTTGATTGAGGAAGAGGATAAGACGTATACAATTAACCGTCTGCTGGAACTTTTCCGTTTGGATGAACTGGAAGAAATTGACACAGATGTCACAATGGCTGAAGATGAGCTGGAAACAGTTCTCTCCGAAATGATGGATTATGCGTATGAGCAGGGGATTATGACTGAGAATAGTATCGTGTATCGTGATTTGTTTGATACTAAGATTATGAGCTTGTTGGTTCCTAGACCAAGCGAGGTAATTGCAGCTTTTAAGGCAAAGTATGAGAAAAGCCCGCAGGAAGCGACAGACTATTTTTATAAATTAAGTCAGGATACGGATTATATAAGGCGTTATCGTATTAAAAAAGACCAGAAATGGATTGCGCCTACTAAGTATGGCGATTTGGATATTACAATCAATTTATCCAAACCGGAAAAAGATCCCAAGGCGATTGCCGCAGCTAAAACGGCAAAGCAAAGCGGCTATCCTAAATGCTTATTGTGCATGGAAAATGAGGGATATGCGGGCAGGGTAAATCATCCTGCAAGACAGAACCATAGAATCATACCGGTTACTATTAATGGAAGCAGATGGGGCTTTCAGTATTCACCATATGTATACTATAATGAGCATTGTATAGTTTTTAATTCCAAACATATTCCAATGAAGATTGAGCATGATACGTTTTGCAAGCTCTTCGATTTTGTAAAACAGTTTCCTCATTATTTTGTTGGTTCAAATGCCGATTTGCCGATTGTAGGAGGTTCTATTTTAAGCCACGACCATTTCCAGGGCGGGCACTATGAATTCGCAATGGCTAAGGCTCCTATCGAAAGGAAATGTACAATCAAAGGATTTGAGGATGTTGAAGCAGGAATTGTCAACTGGCCTATGTCCGTAATCCGTATTTCTTCGGAAAATACCGACAGATTAATTGCGCTTGCAGATGTAATTCTGGATGCGTGGAGAGGATACACCGATGAGGAGGCATTTATCTATGCCGAAACAGACGGTGAGCCACACAATACGATTACTCCGATTGCAAGGAAGCGCGGAGATAAATTCGAGCTTGATTTAGTTTTGCGTAATAATATAACGACCGATGAGCATCCGCTCGGGGTTTATCATCCTCATGCAGAGCTGCACCATATTAAGAAAGAAAATATTGGTCTGATTGAAGTTATGGGCCTTGCCGTACTGCCCGCCAGATTAAAAGGTGAAATGGAGCAGTTAGCTGAGGCTATCCTTGAGAAAAAAGATATACGCAGTGACGAGGTTTTAGAAAAACATGCGGATTGGGTTGAGGCTTTTCTCCCTAATTACAGTGATGTTAATAAGGACAATATAATGGACATTTTACATAAGGAAATCGGGGATGTGTTCATGAGAGTATTAGAGGATGCCGGCGTTTATAAGAGAACCGAAGATGGACAGGCGGCGTTTGATAGGTTTGTGGAGTCGTTGAATAATAAGTAAATAAGCTATTGCAAAACGGGGTTACGCTGCAGGAGCAAGAGTAACCTCGTTTTGTCTATTATTATTTTTTTCATTCTTTCTCATATTTTGTGCTATCGGTTGCTGTATATGTATTTATATATTACATTTATTTTGTATTCAGATTATTGATCTTCATAGGTTTCTGTTACATTTTCAAAATCTATATAATCAATGTCTATTGGCTCTTGCTCTGGCTCCCCTTTGATAGAAAAATCACCTTTTAAAAACCATTTATAAGCACGGTCGGCGATCACCTTGGTTTCTGCTAAATCTAGACCACCACCTACGATAGCCCCTACACCCGGAAGAAGTTTTCCCAAATTGACAATTCCTTTTGTGCCAAATTTGGTAATGAATCTAAATCCCACCTTTTGATTTATTTTGGTCAATACCTTGCCTGGGATTTTTTTAATAAGTCCATTTGCAAATTTAACACCAAATTTTATACCAGCTTGTTTTAATAAGCCATTGACTGCTACACCCGCTAGACATGCGTAAACAAAAGTTTGTGTCTGATCGCTGTTCAATTCATAACCTGCAATATATGCAACACAGGCAATCATACGCATTTGCACGTAAATTACACTAGAAATATTTGCTGGAATTGCAACAGGCATGGTAATAAAACCTCCGAATCCTGTCACCACACCAGATGTTGTGCATTTAACAATTTGGTTTCGCAACATTGCTTTACAGGCATCTTCTGTCGATTTATATTTTTTTAAATAGTCATTGGCCATATCTTCAACACTCGGACTGACTTTTGGTATACCGTTTAAGCATTTCTCATAACAAGCATCAAGAAGACTCATAATTTCCTCTTGTGTTATTGCTCGTTTTTTCTCTTTGATGTCCATTACCTAAAATCCTTTCAACAACTACTAATTTATCATTTATGCAATTATACCATGAACGTATAAAATACTCTACTTTTATTGATATAATTTGACAAGCTTTTTGAGCAATTAAAATACAACACACATAATAAAAAGGTCTATCATTTTTACATGATAAACTTTATAAATCCCTCACATTTTATACATGCATTTCATCATCAATAATATAATGAAATAGAACATAAATTTTAAACTTTATGAAGCCACTTCCCACTCAAAAACCGCATTGACAAGATAGACGCCCTGACAATCCAGTCAACAAATATTCCAAGCCATACTCCCATAAGTCCAAAATGAAGCCCTCTCACTAAGAAGATGCAAAGTCCTACGCGGCATACCCACATGCTGCAGACGGAAACTATCATAGAAAATTTAACGTCACCTGCCGCCCTAAAGCCATATGGCAGACCAAATGCGCCTACCCATATAAACGGTTTTACAATTGTCATTGCCGTAACCATCTTAAAACACATTTCTGCAGCCTCAGGTTCCATGCCGCTAAGCAATGTTACCGGTTTTGTAATTGCAAGCACTAAAAGACATGATACCAATACGCCTATCCCTGCGACGCCCATTAATTTTACGAAATAATACTTTGCTTCCTCTGTCCGGCGCGCACCGATGCACTGACCTACCACTGTCATAAGTCCGATACCTACACTATTACTAAAAATACCGTTTACCAGTTCGAAAATATCTGTCATTGCCTGTGCAGATATTGCTATAGTTCCCAGTGTTGAAACCGTAGACTGAACAGCAAGCTTTCCAAACTGGAACATACCGTTTTCAATTCCTGCCGGAACGCCTATTGCCATTATTGCCAATATGAGCGTTATATCGGGGCGGATTCTTAAATAGTCCCTTACTATGATTGTCTGTTTTGGCTTTCTTAGGCAGTAGTAAATGACGACTGTACTGAATACTCTTGCTAAGAGCGTAGCAAAAGCAGCTCCTGCTACGCCCCACTTGAAACCATATATAAACAATGCGTTACCAGTAACGTTTATGACATTTGAAATAACGGATACCTTTGTCGGGAACTTTGAGTTGCCTGACGCCCTGTAAAAAGCCGCACCCGCGCTGAATAACCCCAAAAACGGATAGGAAATAACCGTTATCATAAAATAAATTAAAGCGTTTTCCATTACGGAGTCTTCAACCGTTCCGAATATCAGCTGCAAGAGCCTCTCTCCGCCTAAAATACAAAATGCCGTGATTGAGAGCGAAATTACGAGTACCGTAAGTACGACCTGTTCCGCAGCCCTGCAGCTTTCCTTTTTGTTCCCGCTTCCGATATACTGTGAACAGACGATTGCCGCACCAGCTGCCATTGCCGAAAAAATCTGTATGACAAGATTATTGATTGAATCTACAAGCGATACCGCAGCTATTGCCTCGCTTCCAACTGAAGTTACCATCATAGTGTCAACCAGTCCCATCAGGGAGTTTAAAAGCTGCTCTATAACGATTGGTAAAATCAGCCAAAATAGCGTCTTATTGTCAAATAAAAGATTTTTCTGGTCTATCTGTGTTTTATCGTATAGTTTCATTTTCAGTCGCTCCGAAAGTTAGCATAACTCATTAATATAGCCATTTTGAATTTCAGAAATATTTCTTTTGATTTTTTCAGTTTCCCATTCCCACCATTTTATATCAAGCAATGAAGCAACAATATCATCAGCAAACCGCTTTCTTATCGGTTTTGCAGGTACACCGCCGACAATGGTATAGGGTGGAATATCCTTTGTCACTACCGCACGTGTGCCAATGATGGCTCCGTCACCGATGGTAACGCCTGACATAATGACAGCTTCATATCCAATCCACACATCGTTGCCAACAACAATATCACCTTTGTTGTCCCACGAATCTGCAACATCTGCTTTGTCCAACCCCCATTCCTCAAAAAACAGTGGAAACGGATAAGTTGAAAGAGATCTCAGCGTATGATTGGCACTTGTAAAAATGAATTTCGCACCACAAGCTATAGAACAAAATTTACCAATAATGAGCCTGTCATGATTGATTGGATAATGATACAACACATTATTTTTTTGAAAATCCCTTGGGTCATTTACGAAATCGTTATACATTGTATAATCGCCTACAGTAATATTGGGATTTGTAATTACGTTTTTAAGATATATAGTTTGTGTATCTCCTGTACGGGGATATATTTTATTTTCTGATATAGTCATTTTTAAACCTCCGAAATTTAATAAATTTGTTTGACTATATCAGTCACTACAATGCAGCGTTTCACTGTATACCACCTCTTAACTTTTAATTTATGGCGTTAATATAATAACATAATTATAGTTATATTTCTATTGTGTGTTCATTAAAATTCTTCTTGATTTATTCGCTCCAATTTATATCGGCATCTGAAATTCTCTGCATTCATTACAAACTTTCTATTTCCAGAAGTGAATATTAGCCGCCTAATTAGAAATAGATTGTCGGCTCACATTACAGATAGCGGCCAATTCTTCTTGTGAGTAATTCTTTTTTTAGTATCTATATTTTTTCAGATAGTTTCATAGAAATATCCCCTAGCGTTCCTGTAAATTATATCAAACCTAAAAAGTTTGGGACATCAACTTTCTGGTGATTTTTTACAAGCTATAGGCAACTAATGGTTATAAATGATTGGACCATATATTAGTAATTTGGAATGCCTACTAAGCGATTGAGGGTTAGAATAAAGGGGGAAATATTTTTGATTGTGTTAAATGGGTGATGTTTGCGGTTGACGGATAATTTAGAGTTATCCATTATATGAAAAATGTAAAAAACTTTCTCACAGATAAACTTAATATGAGGTATATGCATGAATCGGCTATTATGCTGGCAGAAAATTGAAAAAGACGGATATGCGTTTGAACAAATAATCGAAGAATTACTTAAAGTTATGTTTCCCTTAGAGGAATATACCCATACACCAAAGACGAGAGATGGTGGAAAAGATTTCGTATGCATCACAAAAAGTAGTGATGAATATTGGGCAGAATGTAAAAACTATTCTGATGCTCTTGCTACTAGTGATATTGCAAAGACTTTTGTAATGGCTATTGCAGAAGATGTTAAGAAGGTCATGATTTTCTCAGTTTCTCCATTTACGGACATAGCTATTCGGGAAATCAATAGCTTTACAGAAAAAATTCAATATGAAGTAAAACTTTATGATGGCGATGCATTGAATGCCATAATGTTGCAATATATAAAAGAAATAGATTTACCGTATAGCTTTAAAAATGATTTTTTTATATCTAATCCCGTGGGAGAAAGTTGTATTTTTTCTTATATTTCTAGGAATAATTATAATGATAATTTTAGTCCAA
>CAMWKB010000009.1 GCA_947174705.1 uncultured Lachnospiraceae bacterium | reverse complement strand
GCGTAGGCTGGGTAACGTGGAGCAATTCTGCCGCACGGGTCATATTTTCTTCTCTCGCCACCGCAAGAAAATATCTCATTGTTCGCAGTTCCATATGATTCTCCTTATGACATTCCTAAAATTCATATCATGTTATAAATTATAACCATTAGCAAAAGTAAAATCAAGAGGATATAATACAAACAGAACAGGAAGGGAGGCGGTCATACGGATGATCTTATTCAAAATTTAGAAGATGCAGGATGTGGTTCAGAAACAATCATGGAAGTTTGCAGACTCTATGATAATGGACAGATTCAGGATGCTGTTAAAAAACTGCGTAAACACCGTTGCACCCTGATGGACAGTTTACATAAAAGTCAAGAAAGAGTTGACTGCCTTGACTTTTTAGTCAGGCGTATGGAAAAAGCAATAAATTATGAAAATAAAGTGAATGTATAAAGAAAGAGAGGTATATGTAAAATGGCAGATATGGTAAAATTGGAATTAACAAATGAATGGGATAAGACTTTCCCGAAAAGTGAAAAGGTGAACCACCGCAAAGTGACATTTCATAACCGCTACGGTATTACATTGGCGGCAGACCTTTATGAGCCCAAAGGGGCTGAGGGCAGGCTTTCGGCTATCGCGGTATGCGGACCCTTTGGTGCAGTAAAGGAGCAGGCTGCGGGTTTGTATGCCCAGACAATGGCAGAGCGTGGTTTTCTCACGATTGCATTTGATCCGTCTTTCACGGGCGAGAGCGGCGGGGAACCCCGATATATGGCATCTCCTGACATAAACACCGAAGATTTTCAGGCTGCTGTAGATTTTCTCTCTTTACAGGACAATGTCGATCCGGAGAAAATCGGAATTATCGGAATTTGCGGCTGGGGCGGTCTGGCTCTGAATGCTGCGTCACTGGATACCCGGATTAAAGCAACCGTGGCATCTACCATGTATGATATGACCCGTGTTAATGCAAACGGATATTTTGATTCTGAGAATTCTGCTGATGCAAGATATGAAAAGAAAAAGGCAATGAACGCACAACGTATCACCGATTATAAAAACGGCAGCTATGCATTAGGCGGCGGCGTTGTTGACCCGCTCCCGGCAGATGCACCGTTCTTCGTGGCAGACTATTATGATTATTATAAAACAGAGCGTGGCTATCATAAACGTTCCCTGAATTCCAACGGAGGCTGGAATGTAATCGGCTGTATGTCCTTTATGAACCAGCCCATCCTGAAATACAGCAATGAAATCCGCAGCGCTGTTCTGGTAATGCATGGCGAAAAGGCACATTCCTGCTACTTCAGCCGTGACGCATATGCAGCTATGGTGAAAGATAATCCTTATGCAGATAATAAAGAATTGCTTATCATTCCGGAGGCTGTTCATACGGACCTTTATGATGGAGGCAGCAAAAATGCAATTCCGTTTGACAAGCTGGTACAGTTTTTCGGGGAATATTTAAAGTAAAGGCGATTGTTTCCGCTGACTATGACGATACGGCTGAAAGTATACAGTATACATGGAGGAGTTATATGAAAAGAATATTATACAGCATACCTATTTTCTTTACTGCCTTTACATTGAGTGCTTGTGGAAAAATAGGGCAGGAAATGCCATTATCTGAAAATGAAAATAGTATACAGAACAGCTCAGATTTTGATTTTGACACGAAGACGGTAATACTGAACAGCGGCTATGAAATGCCCATATACGGCCTTGGGACTTACAGCCTGACAGGTGAGAAATGCGTGGATTCTGTTACAGCCGCATTAAGCAGCGGAGTTCGTCTGATTGATACAGCATATATGTACCACAATGAGGAAAGCGTGGGTGAGGCGGTTCGTGACTCCGGTATTCCAAGAGAGGAAATATTTGTAACAACAAAACTTTATCCGAATCAATATGCAGACCCAGAGACAGCCATTGAGGAAGCACTGGCAAAACTTGACATTGAATATATTGATCTGATGCTTCTACATCATCCGGGAGCGGGTGATGTGGAGGCATATCTTGCAATGGAAAAGGCAGTGGCGGAAGGTAAAATCCATTCTATCGGTTTATCAAACTGGTATATTGAAGAATTGGAGGAATTTTTACCGCAGGTCAACATTACGCCTGCTTTAGTGCAGAATGAAATTCATCCTTACTATCAGGAAAATGATGTGATTCCATACATTCAGGAACTTGGCATTGTGGTACAGGGCTGGTATCCATTTGGCGGCAGAGGTTATACGGCAGACCTTCTTGGAAATGAAGTGATTTCTGAAATTGCAAAAGCGCATGGAAAATCCTCGGCACAGATAATCCTTCGGTGGAATCTGCAAAAAGGAGTTATCGTGATTCCGGGTTCAAGTAACCCGGAACATATCCAGGAAAATACGGAATTATTTGATTTTGAATTAAGTGAAAGTGAAATGGAACGTATCAATGCTCTTGATCGTAATGAGAAGCATGATTGGTATTGAAAGAACACATCATCCATCTCATTATCAAAATAGTCATCAATCCCGCCATCTACCTATAAAACGCCCTAAGCGCCTCTAACAAATAGGCCGCATCCTTAGCCCCAGCGGTTTCCATTGCAGAATGCATGGCAAGCTGGGGAAGGCCTATGTCAACCATGTTTACCGAAACCTGCGATGTCAGAATATTTCCAAGCGTGCTTCCGCCGGCAATATCCGAGCGGTTCGCATAAGACTGATAAGGCACTCCTGCACGGTTGCAGACGTCCTTCATGTATGCCGCAGAATATGCATCTGTCGCATAGCGTTGACTACCGTGGTACTTTATGACAATTCCGCCGTTTAGCACAGGTTTATTAGTTACATCCGCCTTTTCCTGATGATTCGGATGCAGGGCATGTGCATTGTCGGCAGAAATCAGGAAACTGTCCGCCAGCATACAGCGGTATCCTTCCTCATCTATTCCCATTTTCAGGCATATTCTACGCAGCACATCCTGTAAAAAAGTAGAATCCGCTCCCTGCTTAGTCCTGCTGCCAACCTCTTCATTATCAAAAATTGCGCATAAATTAATATATTTATCCGGCTTTCCATTGACCAATGCAGTCATTGTTGCAAAGGCACACTCCAGATCATCCAGTCTTGGGCCTGCAATATAAGCATCATCAATCCCAATTAACCGGCATTTGTCCCTATTATATAAAAACAAATCAAAGCCTAAAATATCCTCCTGTGATACATCCGCCTCTTTTGCAAGAAGTCTTAAATACTCATCTTTAGAAGCGCCTTCCCCTATCAGTGGCTCCATATCAATCTGCGGATTGTACTCTACTCCCTTATTTGCATCCCTATTCATATGAATAGCAAGATTCGGAATAATTGCACTGTCCTTATCCAGATTCACCAGACGGCTCTCGAAACCATTTTCATTCTTAATTACAACTCTTCCTGCAATGGAAAGCGGCCTATCCAGCCATGTTGACATAATCATTCCACCATATTTTTCAACATTCAGTTTAAGATACGCATCATCCACCACAATCTCCGGCGCTTCTTTAAGTTTAAAGCAAGGAGAATCACTATGTGCCGCCGTCATATGAAAACCTGACGGTTTTTTCCCTGGCAAAACAAAGGCAATTAATGATGAGCCGTTTCGGTTTACATAATATTTGCCACCATTTTCAATTTTCCATACTTCTTTCTCGTCCAGCTTAACAAACCCCTCTTTGTCAAGCATATTCTCCAGATTCGCTACCGCATGAAAGCAGGTTGGGCTCTCGTCAATAAAAGTAAACATCCGTTGAAGTTGCTTTTTATTATTCATACATTTACATCCTCTTCATTTAGTTTAGGGTGATGACTGCGAAAGTATTATTTACAAATCTCATCCCACTGACAGTCCCCGCAAATCTCCCCACGAAGTCCCGGCTCAAGAATATTCTCCTGTACAAGCTCAAAAAAATCTGTAAACTGCAGTTCTTCACCCGCACTTAGACCGCAGCGCCTCAATACCTCTGAATCATAGCGCGCCACCAACTCCGGTTTCTCACAAACTCCATTAATATTATTAGGACATTTAGAACAAATTATGTCAGTTTCCACTGCCAAATGCACGATAGCATCCGTTTTAAGATAATTTTGCACTTTCTGCATATGTACCGCAAACTCATCACTATAGCCATATCCCTTAAAATATGCAAGACACATTCCATGATGCGGCCTGAGCATAACAGGCCGCTCAAAATCCTGCCCTGACAACTCATCCCTTTTTTCCACTTTATATTCCTCTTACTTTACATTTCATCTCAAGTTCAGACCATTACACATTCCGCAAAAACATAACCATATACCACGGCATATAGTAAATATTCCCTTCTTTTTCCACATTGCGGTCACAAAATACAATCCCGTACTCCATGCCCCAATTCTTATTGCCCAGTACATAGTCAAGTGTCTGGTGGGACTTATAATTATCCTCTGACCTGATTTCTATAGGAATTACCTCTTCACCTTTTTGAATGAGGAAATCCAGTTCTCCCTTATTTTTCTCATTATAATATCTGATTGCAAATCCGTTTGCAGTAAGTATTCCGGCAAAAGTGTTTTCAAGTATACTCTCCATACCGGCTTCAAACTTACTTTGCATAATTCCAAACTGCATATTCTCAGGAGACATTGCGCATAAAAGTCCGGAATCCGCAAGATATAGCTTAAACAAATTACGTTTTTCGCTTTCTTCAAGAGGGTTCTTTGGCTCGCTTACATAATAGCAGGGCAGGGTCAGTCCAATATCAGCCAGTCGGTTTAAGCTGTTCTCGTAACGCTCCATTCTGGCGCTTTTACGTATATCAGCCAATAAAAACCGCTTATTGGGTTTATTTAACTCTGTGGGAACAAAATCCAGTATTTTATTCATTTTCGTTTTTTCAGTCTTAGATACGTTCCGCATCTTTTCAATTTCCTGCCTTTGCAGCTGCAAAATACGTTTATGCACCTGCGTTACCTTGCCCATGTCATGAGTGTCGATAAATATCTGAACCGCCTCAGGCATCCCGCCTACCACTACATAATATCCGAAAATCCGTTTAAGCATCTCATGAGCGCTGCCGCTCACCGCCCACCTTTGTTCAAAGCAGTCGCGCACATAATCGATTGCGGCGCTTTTAATTCCGTTAGCATACATAAATTCTTCCGCATCCAGCGCCCGCATCAAATACCTTTCCTCATATTCCAAAACATCATCCACTACACCCGCTTCGATGCAGTCATATCTTCCGTCTTTTACCAAAAGCCTGACTGCTGCCCTTGCCTGCGGACACTCTTGAATCTCATCTAAGAAAATAAGTGTTTTACCGGATTTAAGACTCGTTCCGGTATAAGCTGTAAGGTTAGCAATCAGCGCATACGCAACCGATACATTGGAAAAAATGTCTGCTGCGGATTTATCTTCTTTAAAATTAATTTCTATAAAAACCTCGTACTTCTCTTTTCCAAACTGACGGATACTGTAGGTCTTTCCTGTCTGTCTGGCTCCTGCTACAAGCAGCGCCTTCTTACGCTTCTTTCCTTTCCACTGCTCAAGATGTTTTGCTATTTTTCTTTCCAACATATTTGCATCCCCACTTCCTTTTAGCGACTTTATTCTGCATATTTTGCAACCTTTTTGTAACCTTTTTCTTAATTATAGCACACTAAATAAAAGTAGACAACAAAAAATCCCACCGGAATATCCGATGGGACTTTATATAAACAACGGACAGTCCGCTTCGCGAACTGTCCGTTATGTTAATCAAATTACTATACTCTGTATTAATTTACAGCATCTATATCAAATAATGATGCTTCAAGATCATAAAGATCGCTCTGGTTTGGTGTATATACCTTATCAATCAGTTCAACGGTAATTGTTGTAGTTTCAGGCTCAGCATATGAAACGTTTGCCAATGACGCATCCAAAACATCCTTAAATGCATCAATTGCCATTGCAACTAACTCATCACTTGATTCTTCGCCTGTAAGCCCTTCCTGCATCTCCATGATTTTGTCCATATAGCTTTCTATTGCAGGTTCAAAAATCTCCATCTGCTCATATGTAACTGTTACTACATAAGAACCATCATCCTGTTTTTCTGCTTCACCAACAGTATATTTAGCTCCTGCCAGAATCTTAGCAAAAACTTCTCTGATAGCCTGTTTCTGATCATCCGTAACACTATAGCCCATTGATGAAACCATTGCATTAACTTCAGTATCAAGACCTTCCTCATACAGCTTTGATGCCTCATCTGCCGTTCCTATCTTCATAGATACAAACTGAGCTGAATCATTCTTATAGGAATTGTCCAATAATGCTTTAACATAACCTGATGCATCAAATTTGGCACCGCAGCCGCCAAGTAAGCTAATCATAAGAAGGCATGCTGCAATAATAGATAATTTCTTCATCTTATTTCCCTCCACAATATTATTTTAGTAAATTATCATTAGACTAATCTATCAGCTTTTTAAAGAATTGTCAATACTCAAATAACAATTAAATGTTGTAAAAGCTCAAAAGCCATAAGTAACATTCTCTATACTGATATCACCCACCTGGAAATACCCATTCTCCATATAGGTTACCGGTGCAGTAAAATCCATTCCGCACTCATAGGAAGGCTGCACATAGTTTGAGAGCATAACGCCTGCCGACATGGTTATATACCATTGGCCGTCCTTTTCTTCCATAAAAATCAAATCTCCCCAGCCTAAGCCACTATACTCCTCTTCCTGCTCTTCCAGATATTTTGTCAGATCCATCTTCACACTCCCGGAGCCTGTATCAACCTTCAATATATTTGTTTCTTCATCAAAAGTATAATCAATCACATCAAACTGATATAGCATATCATCAGGCGTTAACTGATGAACCCTAAGCCCTGTTTCCTGTTCCTCCTCCGGTTCAAGCATGAATAATCCGTCATGATGAAAGCCGGTTCCGGTTCCTAAAACCATCCACAATGCATACTCTTTAGTTCCATCGTTATCATAATCGGCCTTATTAACCGTAGGCCATATTGACTGCGGCCCCATCCATGATGTATAAATCGGATATATATCTGAACCGTCGCGCAGTATAACTCCGTTGCCGCCGTATAATCCATATAGCGCAATATCATCTTTATCGGCTTCATACAAAAGCACAAACATATCCTTATTTTCATTTTCTGGCAGCGTCATCAATTCACCATTGTTAAAGTCCGGCTCATTCGTAATTTCTTTTAACGAATCAACTGACACATCTGTCATATATTTTTGTATTTTCTTTGCCCTTAAGAGAGTCTCCTCATAACAATATCCGAACGGAAACCAAAAATCATCCATTCCGTTGCTCGCATTGTCTTCATAATCCTGTGCCATATTCCAGCTAATACTGCCGCCATCTGCAAAAGTATAAGTGACTATTCTTGAATTTCCGTAAATTTCCCAAGGAACACTCTCTGCTGTTCCGCCTGAATAATGCAGCAGCTGCGAGATTGCCGTCTCGGGAGTGGACAAATCAACTTTTCCGTCAAACATGCGTCCGTCAGCCAAACCCAGACTACTTATTATTGTGGCTAAATTTCCGTCTTCTTCTTTATAATCAGCCAGACAAATTTCATATATGAACATATCTGACATAATTTCTGCAAGTTCTTCCGCCTTCCCGGCATCTGTAATTTCTTCAAAGGCTTCATTGGTCTGGTTCATAATGTAGGCTGTGCCATCCGCTATATATCCATAAGCAGTAGTTTTATAGAAAGTCGGAATAGAAAATTCATCCAAAGTATAAAAATAAAAAGGAAAATCCCGCTCTTCATCGGAATTTTTGGGCGAGTCCATATATCCCTGCGCTGAACTGCGGCATCCGCCATAGGAATACACGTTTTTTCCTAATTGACTTTGCCAGTCAACCCGAAAAGTTTCACCCATACTGTCTAAGTCGGTAAAGTCCATGATATACCCCGACCACAACTCTTCATCTTCCGAGGGCTTTACATCTGCGGTAATTTCCTCTGTTTCGTTTGTTTCTATCTCATTCCTGTCAGAAAGCGAAGCTTCCTGATTTTCACTGCTGCCACAGCTGCTTATTAACGCTGCGGATATAAGCGCTGCCAGCACAATACTTTTCTTCTTCAACTCTTAGTTGTCCCCCATCTTAACCAGTTTCGCAGCCTGGTCTGCTGATATGCAGGCGTCAAGTATCTCCTGAATATCCCCGTTCATAATTTTATCTAACTTATACAGTGTCAGGTTAATCCTGTGATCTGTCACACGTCCCTGCGGAAAGTTATAGGTTCTGATCTTCTCTGAACGGTCGCCGGTACCAATCTGACTTTTACGCAGCTCCGCTTCTGCATCATGTGCCTTTTGCTGTTCAATATCGTATAATTTTGCACGCAATAGTGCAAACGCCTTAGCCTTGTTCTGGAGCTGTGATTTCTCGGTCTGGCTGTAGACTACTATACCTGTCGGATAATGTGTCAGACGAACCGCCGAATCCGTTGTGTTGACACACTGTCCGCCGTTTCCGGAAGCCCTCATTACGTCGATTCTGATATCTTTTTCGTCAATTTCAACATCTACCTCTTCCGCCTCCGGCATAACCGCTACGGTAATAGTGGAAGTATGGATACGTCCGCCGGATTCCGTTTCAGGCACACGCTGTACGCGGTGTACCCCGCTTTCATATTTAAGAACAGAATACGCGCCCTGACCGGTTACCATAAAAGTAACGCTCTTCATTCCGCCGATTCCTATTTCCTCGACTTCCATTGTCTCCACTTTCCAGCGTCTGCCCTCGGCATAGTGAACATACATACGGTATATTTCCGCCGCAAACAAGGCTGCCTCGTCGCCGCCTGCCCCGGCACGTATCTCAACGATTACGTTCTTGTCATCATTCGGGTCTTTTGGCAAAAGCAACAGCTTAAGCTCATGCTCTAACTCCTCTACCCTCTTTCTGGAAGCGGTCAGTTCTTCCTTGAGCATATCCCGCATTTCCTCGTCAGATTCACTCTCCAGCATAGCCAGACTGTCCTCTATGTCCTGATTACACTTTTTATATTCCTTATAAGCCTCTACAATCGGAGTAAGATTGCTCTGCTCCTTCATCAAAGAACGAAATCGCTCCTGATCATTTGCTACCGAAGGCTCGCTGAGCTCATTCATTATTTCCTCAAATTTTCTAAGTAAATCCTCTAATTTATCAAACATTAGAACAACCTTGCCTTTCTATTATAATCTTCCACTAAAAATCCCGTGTACAACCCGGTCAAGCCCTGCATAATCTTTCACAATCTCCACCTGCTTATAGCCCGCGGCCTCCATCATGCTTTTGACCGCCTCTCCCTGGTCAAAACCAATTTCAAAGAAAAGTCTTCCTCCGCCGGAAAGATAAGCCCCGGCCTGCTCTATTATCCTGCGGTAAAAATACAGCCCGTCTTCCCTGCCGTCTAAGGCCGATATTGGTTCATGCTCCTTCACTTCGGGCATAAGAGTTTCAATTACACTGCTTTTTATATAAGGGGGGTTTGAAACAATAATATCAAACCGGGCTTCCACTTCATTTAAACCATCTCGTTCAATGTCGGCACCTTCAGAAGCTTTATTCGCATAGTGACTATCCTCAAGACCTTCGAATAAATCCCCCCGCATGAACTCCGCATCTATTTCACCTTTAATAGCCTTTAATTTATCTAAATTACGCGCTGCCACATCCAGCGCCCCCTGTGAAACATCCATTCCCAATCCCATACAATCGTTAGAATAATACAAGAGGCTAAGCAGAATACATCCCGAACCGGTACACATATCCAGAATCCTCATCCCGTCATGCAGATACCGCATCACTTCTTCCACCAGTATCTCCGTATCCTGCCTCGGTATCAGCACATTTTCATTGACTTCAAATTCCAGTCCCATAAACTCCTGAATACCTGTAATATACTGCAAAGGCACATGCTTTTCTCTTTTGGAAATATGGTTTACATAACTATCATATTCTTCCGATGATACTTCTCTATCCCCATGCACAAGCAGCGTATTCCTGTCAGTCCGGCATACATATTCAAGTAAAAGTCTGGCGTCCAACTCCATCTCGGAAATGCCCGCCTCTCTCAGCCGCTCCGTTCCCCACTCATATACTTCTCTATACTTCAACGTCACAATCTCTATTCCTCATCATCCACTGTATACCCAAAGGTATCATACAAATACCCTCTCCAGTCAAACACAGCCTCAACCGCCGCAATAGCAACTTTAACCATATCTTCATCCGGCTCTTTGGTCGTCAGTCTCTGGAGCCACATTCCCGGAGCGGAAATAATTCTGATTATAATATTATTGCTTCTTCCCGCCAATCTGATAATCTCATAAGAAATTCCCGCAATAACCGGAATCAGGGCAATTCTAAGCGCAACCTTATAAACGGGATTATCCACCCTGATAAAGAAAAACAAAACCACGCTGACTAACATTACAAACAATAAAAAGCTGGTACCGCAGCGTTTATGCTGTTTAGAGCTTCTCATAACATTACGCACCGTAAGCGGACGGCCTTTTTCAATACAGTTTATACATTTATGCTCCGCGCCATGGTACATATAAACCCTTTTTATATCTTTCATTAACGAAATTGCGAGTATATACAATACAAAAATAAGAATACGTATAACCCCCTCAATTATGGCCATCAAGGAAGCGTTCCTAACGTAATCTTTAAACAATGAAGTCAGATAATAAGGCAGAACCATAAAAATTGCAATGGCAAGAATAACGGAAATTACCGTCACTATACCCATAAAAACATTCTCCGCCTTATCCTTAAATATCTTATTAAAAGCCTTATCCGCCACAGTTTCTTTTGCGTCTTCATCCTCATAAAAGCTGGCGGAAAAGTTAAGACTCTTCATTCCTAACATAAGTGAATCAATAAAGTTAAAAATTCCTCTGATAAACGGTATATTAAGAAGTCTGCTGCCATGTATGATTCCATGATAGGTATCGACCTCTACTTCAATCTCTCCATTCGGCTTACGGACAGCCACCGCATACTGTTCCTTATTTTTCATCATAATGCCTTCTAAAACAGCCTGCCCGCCAATTCCGGAGTAATGGTCACGTCTATTTCTCAATTTATCTGCCTCCGTTTAAATTACAACTAATCAACCCCTGCGCATATAAAATAAGGTTGAGACATTCATCCCAACCTTTTTAACCAAACTATTTGTTTCCCACACCGTATTTCTTATTAAACTTATCAATACGTCCTCTGGCCTGTGCTGCTTTCTGCTGGCCTGTGTAGAACGAATGGCATTTGGAACAAACTTCCACGTGAATCTCAGGTTTGGTAGAACCTGTCACAAATGTGTTACCACAGTTACATGTTACAGTTGCCTGATAATACTCAGGATGAATTCCTTCTCTCATTTTATCGTACTCCCTTTCCTATATTTTACGAACGTATAACGTCCCTGGAATTCTTTTACGCCTACTGCTGTTATTAACCAACAGCTTATATATTGTAGCATAGGTATTTTTCGTATGCAAGCACTTTTTAAATGAATTTTATCTTTTTTACCATATTAACAAATTCATTGTTATTTCTGGTTCTTGCAAACATATCCAGAACCTTGTCAACAGCCTCTTCCGGTTTTAAGCCATTCAAGGCTTTTCTGATTATGTTAATTGCCTCAAGTTCTTCAGGATTCAAAAGTAAATCTTCCCTTCTGGTGCCTGATTTTGGAATATCGATTGCCGGAAATACCCTTTTTTCGGAAAGTTTACGGTCAAGTACCATTTCCATGTTACCGGTTCCCTTAAATTCCTCATATACCACATCATCCATCTTGCTGCCGGTCTCTACAAGCGCGGTTGCCAGAATAGTCAGACTGCCGCCTTCGCGCATATTTCTTGCCGCTCCGAAGAAACGCTTAGGCATATGAAGCGCGGCAGGGTCAAGACCTCCCGACAATGTACGGCCGCTCGGCGGAACCGTAAGGTTGTAAGCCCTTGTAAGTCTTGTAATACTGTCTAAAAGTATTACAACATCCTTTTTATGCTCTACCAGACGCTTTCCACGCTCGATTACCATCTCGGATACCCTCTTATGATGCTCCGGAAGCTCGTCAAAAGTGGAATAAATAACTTCTACATTAGGACCTTCAATCGCCTCTTTAATATCCGTCACCTCTTCAGGACGCTCGTCTATCAGAAGGATTATAAGATGCGCTTCCGGCGTGTTTCTGGTAATTGATTTTGCCACTTCTTTTAAAAGTGTGGTCTTTCCGGCCTTAGGCGGTGATACTATCATTCCTCTCTGCCCTTTTCCCACAGGGCTCATCAAGTCCATAATTCGCATGGCTACAGAAGACCCCGGCACTTCCAGCTTAAGGCGCTCATTGGGGAAAATCGGGGTTAAATCCTCAAAGTTAGCCCTTTTCATAGCAACGTCCGGAGAATAACCGTTTATCGTTTTTACGTATAAAAGTGCACTGAATTTCTCACTCTGCGTCTTAACTCTGGTGTTTCCCTCCAAAATATCGCCTGTCTTAAGCCCAAATCTCCTAATCTGGCTCGGCGCCACATAGACGTCATTTTCACCCGGAAGATAGTTTTCACACCGTATAAAGCCGAAACCGTCGCTCATAACCTCCAAAATACCATGAGCCATTATACCGCTGTCAAGTTCCGCCGGAAATTTTTCTTCTTCATTTCCAGACGTCGTATTTTCTGTTCTCCCTGATTTTTCCGGCTTTTCGGACTGCTCTGTCTTCTTAGGTACAACAGATTTAACGCTGATTTCCTTTCCCTGCGCCTTGTCCTTCTCATCCTCACGCAGCATTGCTTCTACTAAATCTGCCTTTTTCATAGTAGAAACTCCTTTGATACCTCTTAGCTTTGCGATTTCTTTTAAATCGACAAGCGCTAATGATTCATACTTTTCTCTCATTAAATATACCTCCTTGTCCACTTAAACGGACACCAACCCGATACTATTTCATTCACTCTTTGGTTTAGGGATTGTACTTCTTGATATGTAAACTGAAATGCCTAATATCTGCTTATGAATGATATTATACACTATGATGGGAAAAATAGGAAGAACTTTTTATAGATTTTGACCACAGTCTGACTGCGCTCCTCAGTTGTCTAATATTCTATTCTAAAATAATCCAGATACTTCTTAAATCTATCCTGTGCCGTAAGACAGGTATCAATCAGATATCCCCTCTCCCTTTTCCACTCTTTAAGGCCTCTATAGTAAAACATTTTTATTTCTTCATCAATAATAAATGGAACAATATTGTTCCTAAGACATTCCTTGAATAAAATCAGACGCCCAATACGACCGTTACCATCCTGAAACGGATGAATCAATTCAAAAGCATAATGAAACTCAAGAAGCTCTATAAGTGTTTTATGCCGGTTAGCATTATAAGCATTCAAAAGCTCATTAAGTTGTTTAGACACTTGCTCAGGCGCAGTGGTATCCATTCCTCCCACTTCATTAGGAAGTTTTTTATATTCGCCCACGGCAAACCAGTCTTTGCGTGAATCACTTGTACCACTTTTTAAAATCATATGAAGTCTTTTAATAAATGCCTCACTTAACATCTGGTTTGCCCGTTCTATCACTATATCAATACATTTAAAATGGTTTGCCGTTTCTATTATATCATCTACATTTACACTGCCGTTTACTACACCAATTGTATTGGTTTCATAAATATATCTTGTTTGCTCGTGTGTCAAACGGCTTCCTTCCATATGGTTGGAATTATATGTCAATTCAATCTGCACTTTATGATAAATTCCTCCACTTACTCCGTCGCTTTTTTCTAAATTTAAAATTTCAAGCAAAGTTCTCGACCTGTTACTTTTTCTGTTAATACGTTCCGGCCGTCTTGCATTTTCAGGTATATTCCAGGTTTTTCCATTTATAAAAGCACCCTGTATTCTTCCATTTGCGCAATAATTACGCACTGTCCGCTCAGATACATTCCATTTTTTAGCAATCTCTGCAGATGATAAGTATTTCATAAGCCACCTCCGAATAATATAAGTGTATCTTATTATCGGCAAGAAAGCAATGAGGTATGCAAAAATAATAGTATTATTTTG
Source organism: uncultured Lachnospiraceae bacterium (assembly GCA_947174705.1). GTDB lineage: Bacteria > Bacillota > Clostridia > Lachnospirales > Lachnospiraceae > UBA3282. The sequence goes on along the minus strand of CAMWKB010000009.1, from coordinate 27,200 downwards.
CCGGTATTGACAATTTCAATAAAAAGTTAATTTAATAAACAGTTCATTTAATAAACTTTTTTAATCATTGCAGAAAATCCATAAATAATATATGATTATATTTGAACTTTTCTATTAATTTAAAGAAACGAGGTAATCCCATGACGACTAATGAAAAGGCACTACAATTACATAAAGAATGGAACGGAAAACTTGAAACAATATCAAAAACTCCGGTTAAAACCAGAGAAGACTTAGCGCTCGCCTATACCCCCGGGGTAGCGGAACCCTGTAAGGTAATTGCGCAGGATAAAGAAGCTGCCTATACCTATACCTGGAAAGCCAATACGGTAGCGGTGGTTTCAGACGGAAGTGCAGTGCTTGGACTTGGAAATATAGGACCCTACGCCGCTATGCCGGTTATGGAAGGAAAAGCGGTGCTGTTTAAGGAATTCGGCGGGGTTAACGCCGTACCTATCTGCCTTGATACCCAGGACACCGAAGAAATTATCAAAGCGGTAACTTATCTTGCACCGGGCTTTGGCGGCATAAATCTGGAAGATATAAGCGCTCCGCGCTGCTTTGAAATAGAAGAAAGATTAAAAGAGATTCTTGACATCCCGGTATTCCATGATGACCAGCATGGTACGGCAATCGTCGTACTTGCCGGAATCATCAATGCACTCAAGGTTACAGGCAAGAAAAAAGAAGACTGTAAGGTAGTTGTAAACGGTGCCGGCAGCGCAGGAATTGCCATTACCAAGCTGCTTCTCACATACGGTTTTACCAATGTAATCATGTGCGACAAGGTAGGTATTATAAATAAATCCGTTGAAGGTCTTAATTATATGCAGCAGAAAATGGCTGAATTGACCAATCCGGACAATGAAAGCGGCAGCCTTGCAGATGCAATGAAAGGTGCGGATATTTTCGTCGGAGTTTCAGCACCAAATATTGTAAGTCCTGAAATGGCGGCATCCATGAACAAGGATTCCATTCTTTTTGCAATGGCTAATCCCGTACCGGAAATCATGCCGGATATAGCCAAAGCCGCGGGTGTCCGTATAGTGGGCACAGGGCGTTCGGACTTCCCTAACCAGGTTAATAACGTAGTTGCATTTCCCGGAATTTTCAAAGGCGCCCTTGAAGGACGTGCAAGGCAGATTACCGAAGAAATGAAGTTAGCGGCTGCTAACGCGATTGCAGGACTTGTGCCGGATGATGAATTAAATGAAAATAACATTATGCCCGAGGCTTTTAATCCTAAGGTGGCAGAGGTAGTTGCCAACGCGGTTAAATCCCATATCCATGACTGAAAGGCATGACTGCTTATGATACAAGAAGATTCCTTAATACAATATAAATTAATTGTGCTGTATATGCTTAACCGCGCAGCTTTTCCTATTACCAAAGCGCAGATTGCAGATTTTATTTTAGAGCAGGAATATACTGACTTTTTGACGCTGCAACAGGTTTTTGCCGAGCTTGACAACTCGGAGATGATAACGGCAAGAACCGTCCGCAACCGCACCCATCTTGCAATAACAAAAGAGGGCAGGGAAACCCTGTCCTACTTTGAAAAACGTTTAAGCAATGTCACCAGAAAAAAAATCGACGATTTCTTTCGCGAAAATGAACTGGAAATGCGCAATGAAGTCTCCATTCTCTCCGATTACTACAAATCCACATCGGGAGAATACGAGGTTCATCTTGTTGCTATGGAAAAGAAAATCACTTTAGTTGACATAACTATGTCGGTGCCTGATGCCGAAACCGCGGCTTCAATCTGCGATAACTGGCAGAAGAAAAATCAGGCAGTGTATAAGCTTTTAATCGAACAATTATTTTGATATTTTTTAACCTATTAATAATTCTTAATCACTTCACTCCAACTTGAAATTCCTATCAGTCTCAGTGCGAAGTCCGTATATTCCGCCGCCTTATCCGTATCTATATACTTATATGCGTTATATATGGACTTGTGTCCGCCTCCGGCACTGTTTAAGCCAAAAGCAAGCCCCTGCGCCACCTCTACGGACGCATCCGTTTGTCTGGATAAAAGCAGGGAATCAATATACTGGTTTGCTTCCACAATTTTATATGCATATACAAAGGATGCTGCCTGCAATTCCTGTCCCGCAGAAGAGGTATATCCCATTTCACTGAGCGATACATGCCTGACCTCTCCCGAATCTGTCAAAAACTCCTCTTTTTGCAAATAATCCGTCAGTACATGTATATTTTTAATAGACAAGACCGGCGTAGTCTCCGAGTCCAGTACATATGATGCAGCTTTACCGGACAGGCTCCATGCTTTTGCGCTGTTCAGGGGGTAATTGTAAGGATGCTGCGCTACAGCCCAGTCAATATTTCCGCCGTTTTTAATATTAATGTTAAAAGCATCCAGTATTTCCTTAGAGCCGTATCCATTGGTTCTTGTCAGACTCTTACCCCACTGCTGGTCTAAGGAAATATAGACCCTTGCATTGCCGTTGATGCTCTTAATGGAATTGTAAAAAACGCGAAAAGCCTTGGCATACTCCTCCACGTAAGCCGGTGTCTCCATATATTTTATATAATTCCACTCATGTCTGGCGTTGATTTCATTTCCGATTATCCAGTTCATAACCTTTCCATGGGAATTTCCACTGTAACGCTCCGCCAAAAATGAAGCTATTGCCGCTATATGCTCTACACCGCTCTCATCCGCCGCATTAAAAGCAGCATAAGGCGCGCTTCCGCCTGAACGTGCCAGCGGATGAATAAGCTCTGTCTTACCCGACGCATTATTTAATATGATCGCCGTAACATCTATTCCTTTTCTGGTCAGTGTTGAAAAAACATGGTCATATTCTTCCACCACCGAGCGATTGAATGAATAAGTTTTTCCATTATATGTATAATTCACTCCTGAGCCGCTGAAAAACCGGCTTAAGAAGATATTGTAAGCCGCATGTTTAACGCCTAGGTCATCGAGTTCAGAGCCCGAGAGTCTGGTAGGGTCAACTAACAGCCCCTTCTTTGACTTCGTCTGTGAAAAGGACGGCTTATACTTTGCAATCTCCTCAGGATTGGTGATGTAGCGCGGTTTGCTGATTTCAACAAATTCCCCGTCTTTAAGCATCGCCACAACAAATTTTGAAAAAAGCCTGGAATTGGCTTTATTGTAATTAAGATTGACTGAAAAAGTCAATTCTGTATCTTTCTGTTCTTCTATTATATATTCCTCGCCGTTTATCGCGCTTTCAAAGGGTTTTTCCTCAAATATATAATAATAACCGTCATCACTTGCCGCAAGCGTCGGCGCAGTAACTTTAACATCCACCTTCCCGGTCTTGCTGTTAAACAGGCAGCTTTCGATTGTAGCAAATTCAGCCGTATTTTCCGCCGTAAGCTCTACCTCCTCCGGCCTGTTCCCTATACCTTCCAGCATATAGCGCATTACTTCCACAGGAACTGCAGAAGTATCTTTACCTGCCGCCTTTACCAGCCCTGCCTTCTTACTCTGTCTATAAGAGTATTCCATAACTTCTTCCATACCGGCATAGTTCATGGTTTCTACCGCTGTAAGTTTCGCTTTATGGGTACGCAGTAAAAGATAAGCCGATACAGAAAGTAAAAGTACGGCTGCTACTGCCGCGGAAATTCTGACTGCCGGATTGCATAATAAATCTGATATTTTTACATTTTTTAAAACGCTGTCCTTTTGACTGTTTTGGTCAATTTTGGTATTTTCTTTATTCCTGTCTGTGTTTGATTCGTTGCTTGTTACTTTCTCTTCAATTACTCTGCTTATTGACTCATTCTTAGTCTCATTTTCTTCCGTTACTATGTTCCCTGAATTATTATCTGCTTTCTCCTCTTCACGTATCCGCCTTTTTTCTCTACGCGCTGTCTCTTTTTCTTCACGCATCAGCTCTTTTTCCCTGAGCCTTATCTCCTTTTCCCTGCGTTTCTTTTCTTTTATTTTATTTTTATTCTCTTCTATCTTTTCTCTGTCAAGTTCTCTTCTTCTATATTTAATCTTATGTTTGTCCATTTTTTCATTCTGATTCATGGGCAGCATCTTCCTTTATACGTTTCATGTGTTCTCTGATTTTTGCTTCATAACCGTTTCCTGAAGGCTTGTAAAACTCCTTTCCGTTCAGTTCATACGGCAAATACTGTTGCTCTACATAATTATTGGGATAATCATGCGCATACTTATATCCGACCCCGCGGCCGAGATTTTTGGCTCCTTTATAATGCGCATCCTGTAAATGCGTCGGAATCGGAAGATTTCCGGTCTGTTTAACCGTTTCCATTACTTCAAAAATTGCTTCACAGCAGGAATTGCTCTTAGGAGCCGACGCCACATAAGCGGCTGCCTGCGATAAAATTATCTGCGCTTCGGGCATACCGACCCTTTCGACTGCCAGAGATGCACTAACCGCCACAGTCAATGCATTGGGGTCTGCATTTCCCACATCCTCTGCCGCGCATATCATAATTCTTCTTGCGATAAAAGTTACACTCTCTCCCGCGTAAAGCATCCTTCCCAAATAGTAAACAGCCGCATCCGCGTCAGACCCTCTCATGCTTTTGATAAAAGCGGATATTGTATCATAATGACTGTCTCCGCCCTTATCATAGCGTATAGTCCTTCTCTGAATACACTCCTTGGCTACTTCCAGCGTAATATGTATCTTATTATCCTCACTTCTCGGCGTAGTCATTATGCCTAACTCCACCGCATTAAGTGCATGCCTTGCATCTCCTCCGGAAAGGTCAGAAAGAAACTCCATTGCATCTTCGTCTATGACCGCATCATAGCCTCCCATTCCCTTATCCTTATCATACACAGCCCGCCGGATTAATTCTTTGATATCCTCCCTATCCAAAGGTTTAAGTTCAAAAATTATGGAACGGGAAATTAAAGCTCCGTTTACCTCAAAATACGGATTTTCGGTAGTCGCACCAATAAGTATGATTGTTCCATCCTCTACAAACGGCAGCAGATAATCCTGCTGGCCCTTGTTAAAACGATGTATTTCATCTATAAAAAGTATAGTCTTTTTTCCATACATACCATTCACATTTTTGGCCTGTTCCACCACTGCTTCCATGTCCTTCTTACCGGCTACGGTGGCGTTAATCTGCGTAAACTCCGCGCTCGTTGTATTGGCAATCACTTTGGCAAGCGTAGTTTTACCGGTTCCAGGCGGCCCATAGAATATGATCGAACTCAGCTTGTCCGCCTTTATTGCGCGGTACAACAGCTTGTCCTTACCGATAATATGCTGCTGACCCACTACCGCATCCAACGTGGTCGGTCTTAATCTTGCCGCAAGCGGGGATTCTTTTTCCATATTTTTGCTTCTCATTAAATCAAATAAGTCCATTGCAGTGTGGCTCCTGTGTGAAAGGGAATGAATGATAAGTGCGCAAATATGTATCGATGACGGCTCCTCTGGCGCCTATTTGCGCATTTACTCTATCTTAACACCTCACACTGACAAGTGCAAATGTAAAATTTTAGGTGCCGCTGCCTAGGCGCTTCTACCTTAAATATTATATGTCAAAAAAAGGACTGTCACCAGTCCCTTTTTATCGCCTTAGCCTTTACTGTATATATCCCTACATCATAATAATATATATAAACGTCAACGCCAACCCAATCCCAAACATCAACAATCCAAACGACAAGCTTCTCTGAATGATCATAGAACTCTCTCTAATCTCCTCATGTCTTGCTGCCGCCGCATGCACGAAATCAATATTCGTAGGATTTTTTCTACCCCACAGGCGGTTGCGGACTGTCTGACATAAATTCATGGTCTTTCCTATAAATTCGCTTATAATATTCCCTTCCCTGCGCTCATGTGGCAGTTTGGAGTCTTTATACAGAGTCTTACGAAGTATTACTACAACGGTATCCAATAAACTATCACAGACTCTGCTTGCAATCGCACAGACAGTCGGAAGGAAGCCTAATAGTATAGGTCTGTATATCAGGTTTTCCATATCCAGCCACTTCGGCCATGCATTGATATAATTGTCCTCACGCATAAGCAGTTTTCGTATTATCAGGAAATATACTAAAACTCCGATTATAATTGATATGGCAGCGCCCTTTAAATTATTAAGGCTAAAATATGCCACCGCATGCCCAGTGTCCTCTGCTGCGTAAAAGCCAAGCCTTAGCGCTTTATAATCCATGAAATTCTTACCAAGTCTTGCCACTCTGTCCATTAACGTATGTGGGAAAAGCCCCCATATAAACAGAACTGCCGCACTCACCGTAAGTGCAAACGTGCTTTCTGCATTCATATAATGCTTTAAATTGTCATATTTACTCTGCTTATTAACATCCTTATTTTTTTCCACAAAAATTGCGACGAAAATCTTAGTCATATATGCCAGCGTAAGTCCGCCGCTTAACAGGAAAATAACCTCAACCGCTTTCATTACCCCTGCGCCGCCGTATTCCACTATGCTCTCGTGCAGAAGCGTCTTACTGATATAGCCGCCAAATAACGGAATTCCGGCTATAGCCAGCGCACCGGTTAAGAAGCTAAGCATAAGAAGCGGTTTCTTTCTTCCGAAACCACGTATCTCGTTTAGGTCAAGGGCATGTATATTCATAAAGATAATACCTGCTGCCATAAACAAAACCAGCTTGATCATTGAGTGATTGAGCATATGAAGCATAGTACCATTAACAGCCAGTGTGTTTTCTTCACCCAAAAGTCCCTGCATACCTATGCCCACCAGAATAAAACCAATCTGTGACATAGACGAACAAGCAAGAGTACGTTTTAAATCTATTGAAAATACCGCTAAAAGCGCACCACCAAACATAGTCAGTACGCCGATTCCCAAAATCAGACTTCCCCACATGGCATCATGCAGAAAAATGTCGCAGCTTACTATAATTATCCCAAATACGCCTGTTTTGGTCAAAATACCTGACAAAAGCGCAGAAGCCGGCGCCGGCGCTACCGGATGGGCCTTAGGCAGCCAGATATGCAGTGGAAAAGCGCCTGCCTTAGCGCCAAAACCTACAAGCAGACATGCGCCTGCAACGTAAAGCAGCGGTTTATCCGGATAAAGCAGCGTCATTATGAAAATCTCATCCATATCCACAGTTCCAAGCTCGTGATAAAGAATAAAAATTCCCATAAGCATCACAAGACCGCCAATAACCGCAACGGCAAGGTAGGTTGCCGCCGCCCTTAGCGAAGCCTCGTTTTCTTCCTGCGCTACCCATACATAAGAAGTAAAAGACATAACTTCAAAGAATATAAAGGTTGTAAACAAATCACAGGAAAGAAATACTCCCATTGTCGCTCCAAGCGTAGCGAGCATAAACAGATAAAACCGGTTTCTGTTATCATGATGCCTGAAATATTCCCTTGAAAGTATAATCGTCATCATCCACATAAATGCCGCCACCATAGCATAAACAAGTCTGAAGCCTTCCATTGTAAAATGCAGCCCCATACCACAGATTCCGTATATCTCGCAATAATAAAAAGACAAGGAAGTGCTTTTAGTGCAATTAGATACAAATAACGCAAGCGTTATTATAAACTCACTTATTACAATAAAATCCGCAAAATAATCCCTCACTATTTCCTTTTTCTTACCAATAATACAGGATAAAACTGCCCCTATAAAAGGATAAAACACCAATACGGCAAGAATCACATCTCCGTTCATATTCCCAGTCTCCTTATAACAATTTTAATATAACCAATTGTGAAACTAATGCTCATAGCTGCAAATTAAAACACCGACGCCACAACCCCTGCAACCGCATCCACCATAATCTGCGGGTGCAGCCCGATTATAAACATCGCAATAACAAATATCGTAAGCGGAAGCAGCATAACCCAGTTCGGGTCCTCTACATCCGATATTTTTTCAAAGTCAAAGCCTTTTTCCGGAAAGAAGGCACGTACCGTAACAGTCAACATATATATAGCCGTTAAAAGTGCGGAAACCAGAATTGCGGCAAGCCCTATATAACCAAGCGGATTAAGGCTCTCTACTGCACCCTTTGCCAGATACCATTTACTGACGAACCCGCAAAGCCCCGGCACTCCCATAAGCGCCATTGCCGATACGGTATATATGCCAAACACCCACGGCATCTTCTTTCCAAATCCGTCTAACTGATGTATATAGTTTCTTCCGGTCTTATAAATTACCGCACCTGCACAGAAGAAAGCGCATATTTTCATAAGCGCATGACTGAGCATATGGGTCAATGCTCCTGCAAGTCCAATCGGAGACATCAGCAGAACGCCAAATAATATATAAGACAGGTTGCTGACTGTTGACCAAGCCAGTCTACGTTTTAAATGCGTTTCTTTAAGCGCCCGGCTGCATCCGTATACAATTGTAAAGATTACAAGCGCCATCAGCAGATACTGCGCCCATGTTCCCCTAAGTAACTCTGTACCGAAACTGAAATAAGTAATCCTAAGCGTTGCAAAAGCGCCTGCCTTTACAACTGCCACCGCATGAAGCAGCGCCGTAACAGGAGTCGGGGCCACGCCTGCCTGTGGAAGCCAGTCTGAGAACGGACACATTGCTGCCTTGACACTGAAACCGCAAAAGCAGATTACATAGACAAGGAGTAATAAATTAATATTACCGCCCATCTTTGATAAATCCATTACCCCTCCCGGTATAAAATTTGATGTATTACCATACATTAACACAAAAATCATTCCGATAAAGGCAAAGGCCGCGCCTCCGATCGAATAATACAAATAGGTACGGGTTGCAAGTACCGCCTCCCTTGAAAGCGTATGCAGTACAAGCGGCACCGTAACAAGCGTAAGCATTTCATAGAAGAAATACAAAGTTACAATATCTTCCGCCATAGCAATTCCAAGCGTTACGCCAAAGGTAATAGTATAAAACATGAAAAATATCTTCTCATGTCCCTCATGTTTCATATATTCAAAGGAATAGAGAGTAGCAAGCGGCCACATAAACGCAAGTATTGTCGCAAACACGCTGCCTGTAGCATCCAGTCTGAAACTTATACTAAGCTGTCCCGTAAAACGAAACAGTACAAATGCATCCGCAGGTCTGTTAAATATGAGCATAAACGTAAGCACTGAGGTTATAAGCACTATTATCTCTATATAAGCCGCCATAATATTTCTTTTGCCAAAAGGAAGAAACGGAATAAGCACCCCTCCCAAAATCGGCAGCAAAACCGCTATCACCATAATATACGAATTCATTGTTAGTCCTCCATCCTTCTAAAAGAGCCCGCCCATAATTTCCACAATATACTTTATAAGCGGATTAGGCCAAACTCCCATAAGTACCGTAAATGCCGCAAGAATAAGCAGCACAGCGTTCATCTTATCCAAGCGTTCTTTCTTTTCCTCCACCACGGTATCCTTTCCCGGTAAAAAGCCCTTCATTGTAACGGGAAGTAAATACCCCGCTGTCAAAAGCGCACTTACAAGCAGAACCGCCGGTCCAAGGAAACGGAATACCCCGGTCTGCGACTGCAAAGCTCCCTGAGCCAGATACCATTTACTTATAAAGCCGCTCATCGGCGGAATACCTATGAGCGCAAGCGATGCAAATGTGTAGCACCAAAGGGTAAGGCTCATATGCTTTCCAATCCCTGCATACTCATCCACCCTCGTTTTGCCCGTATGGAAAATGAAACTGCCCGCCGTTAAAAAGAGCACGCTCTTAATGCACGCATGGAATACAACATGAAGTATTGAACCCACAAAAGCCTCCGGCGTAAGCATTGATAACCCGAATAATATATAAGAAACCTGCGAAACCGTTGAATATGCGAGACGCTTTTTAAATACCTTCTCCCGATACGCTAACATTGAGCCCATAAATACGGTCAAAAGCGTGAGCACAATCCATGCGTTCTGAACCCAGCTTCCCCTTATGAAATCCACGCCGACAATATAATAGACGCTTCTTATTATCGCCAATACACCGCCTTTTACAATAATAGAAGAAAGCACTGCGGAAGCCGGCGCAGGTGATATTGGATGCGCTGCAGTAAGCCATGAATGAAGCGGAAACATACCGGCTTTCGCCCCAAAACCTATAAGCATCATGAATACAGCTATCAAAAGTATGGCCTCATTTCCTGACACAAGTGTCATATTCAATGTACCGCCCGCCCTGAATGTCAGGGTATCGCAGTACTTGTACAGAAAATATATTCCAAACAATGCACAGTAAGCTCCGCACATGGAATAAAAAAGATATTTTAAAGCCGCCATAATCGCTTCCCTTGAGCCGTTATGCAAAACCAAAGGCATGGAAGTCAACGTCATCAGTTCATAAAAGAAATACAATGTAACGAGATTACCGGCAAGTTCAAGTGCGATAAGTACAAGATATACCAGAATATAGAAACCAAAAAACCTACCTTCTTTTCCCTCATGTTCCATGTACACAAATGCATAAATCCCGACAAGCACCCATATTATACTTGTCAGTGTAACAAATACCCTTGCAAGCGCGTCCACATGAAAATAAACCGGAATATTATCCATTAAATAGAATAATGTCAGACTTCCCTCACCCGACCACACAATATATAACGCCGCCAATGCTAAAGCCAGCAGTGTTATCAAAACAAAAAGATGTAATTTTTGCAATTTACGATCCATTACAATCAACCATGCCTTTCCAACAACAATTATGCAAACATCTCAAGTCCACGCTCAATCAACGCAACAAGCGGTTCGGAACACAGACCAAGGAACAGATTCAGTGCGATAAGACATATCATCGCAATGCTTTTAGAAGACTGTTCCCATATCGCAACATCCTGAAATCCTTTATCTATAACAACTTCCCTTTTTTCAGGAGTATAAATGCGGATAACGGTTTTGAGGAAGTAGACTGTATTCAAAACAGTACTGATTGCAAGCGCAAGCAGAGCAATCAATATCTTATGTCTGTTTTCAAGCGCCGCCTGAGCGAACAGCAATTTGGATATAAAGCCCGAAAACATCGGTATTCCGACCATTGACAGCGAACCTACCGTAAATGCTGCGCCGGCCAGCCTGTTTCGGTAGCCGGAGCCCGTTAAGTCAAAAAAGTCGTTGCTTTTTCCCGAAGCATCGGTAATTCCCGATGAGGCAATAAATAAAAGCGATTTGGTGGCGGCATGGGAAAGAATATGATATATGCTTGCAATTATACCCGCGGTAGTTCCAAGACCAAAGCCCATATAAATATAACCAATCTGCGCCACCGACGAATAAGCTATCATGCGCTGTATATCGCTCTCCCTGATCGCGCTGACCGAACCCATTATCATACCTGCAATACCGAACACAAACAGTACGTTTATAACCTTGCTTTCTTTAATAATGTCAAAACCGATCACACGGTAAAAGATTTTTACAAGCAGGAAAATATATCCTTTTGAAACCAATGAGGACAAAATCGCCGCTGATGAAAGAGTTGAATATCCATATGCATCGGGCAGCCATGTATGAAACGGATAAAGCGCGCTTTTAATCGCAAGTCCCACCGACATAAGGCAGATAGCGGTAAGCAACGGAACCTGATACGCTCCTGCTGCCTGAATAAGAGCCACCTGTCCCTTGATATTACTCATCAGCAAATGTCCTGTCAGACTGTATAAAAAGCAGATTCCGAGCAAAAGCAGACCCGAACCGAGCAGGCTCATGATCATATATCTGGTTGCCGCCTCAATCGTCCTTCCGGTCTGTCTTATCATAATCAGTCCACAGGCCGATATCGTATTAATTTCCACAAACACATAAGCCGTAAACAGGTCGTTAGTGTAGATAAGCGCTAACAGCGAGCAGAGTAAGAGGTTTACCATAATATAATACAAATTATGCTTGGTCTCTTCTATTTCAAGCTCACGCTCAAGTACGCCGCCAATTACGCACAAAAACATAACCACGCAGAAAAACAATGCCATAGCCGCTTCCAAAATACCGACCCTGATTTCATTGCCCCAGGGCGCCGGAAAATGCCCCATTGTATAGACATACTCCTGCCCGCTTCCAAGCACAAAAATAAGTACGGCGGTTGACATAATTCCTATTGCAACAATTACAAACAGATTCAGCCGCTTTGCCCACTTTTTATCAAGCACCGAAGATATAGGGCCTGCAAAAAGTGAAAGCAATATGGATATAAAGGGAAAATTCTGTACAAATGCCATCACAATCCCTCCTTTTTAAGCCTCGTGGATATTTCGTCCAGATCCAACGTATGATATCTGTTATACAAACGTATGGTAAGCGCAAGCATAAGTGCGGTTACCGAAACGGATACGACGATTCCCGTCAGCACAAGACCGCTTGGAATAGGATTTATATAAGCTTCCACGCTCTGTACACCGTCTACTACTATGGGCGCCTTACGGCCTGATATATATCCTTTCAGCGCAAGGAAAAGATACATGGAAGTATCCATTATGTTCATGCCCACGATTTTCTTTATCAGATTTTTCTGCATCAGCAGATTGGAGAAACCGATGCCGAACAAAATCATTGATACGGCTTCTTCATAATTTACAAAAATATTTCCAAAATCCATTTTAGTAATCTCCTTTTCGGAACATAACATAGAAAGTATACATGGTTCCGGCAACAACAATTCCAACGCAGATATTCAAAATAAGAATAAGGCCGCTGCTGAGGATTGCCCCCGGCGTTCCAAGAGGTATTATGCTCTCAATATGGTTGGCTCCGGTATAAAACGAATAACTCTTTGCCAGACAGTAACAGCCAAGTGCGCATACACTCAGTATCTTATATGTTTTTCCCGTAAAAAAGCGCTCCGTCTTCTTAAAGCCAAAAGCATTCAGATATAAGATCAAGCCTGCGCCTATAATGGCTCCGCCTGAAAAGCCTCCGCCCGGTCCTAAATGTCCGCCAAGAACAACATATATTCCGAAGATGATGATCGGCGGTACAAGCACACGTGCTGCCGTCTGCAGAATCACATCATTTTTAGGCTCATAGATTCTGTCGCTCACATCTATATTATTGCCATGCTCGTCTTTTTTCCTGTCTTTACGAAGCAGGATGAGTACAGTACAGGTTGCAATAAAAAGAACATGGGATTCGCCTAACGTATCAAAGGCCCTGTAGTCCAGAATCATGCCCGTTACAATATTGACCGAACCGGTCTCTTGTAGTCCGTCCTCTATATAACGCTTTGCCACCTCATTATTTACCGGATTCTCCGGGTGTCCGTATGCGGGCAGAAATGACACTGCTATCAGTAACATAAGCACTAAAAACAGACAAAAGCATACGCAGAAAATCCTGTACAGCTTGTTAAAACCGCTTATTCCCAAGTTGTTTGCAAGGTCATAAACCCTTGCCATACGCTGCTGTCTTTCCTTTGTCCTATTTATGACAACCGTGTCGTCTTCTTTAAATTCCTCTTGTTCTTTCATTTCTACGGTATCGACAAATGCATCCTTCGTACCGTCAAGCCATCTCTTTAAACGAAAAGAAAGTGTCTTTTCATACTCCTTGTCAGGAATTTTCCTGCTCATTGCCTTTCTCCCCTTCCTCATTATCAGTCTTAACCATAGCCCGTATTTTCTTTAACGTAACAAAGAACAATACGCTGGTAACCCCGGCTCCTACCGCAGCCTCCGTAATCGCTAAATCCGGCGCCTCAAGGATTATCCATATAATTGACATTATCAGACTGTACGACATAAAAATTAAAATAGTATTCAAAAGATTCTTGGATAAACTTGCCGCTATAGCGCACAAAATCAAAAATGCAAGCAAAATGTATATAAATAACTGCATATCAAAATCACACCTTTCTATCAGCTCTGGGCTTTCTTCTTAGAATCCGTAAGCTCTTTCAGCAAATAATGCTCCTCCCGCTCTTCATCAGTTGCAACCTCCAGTCTTGCAATAAGATGTGAGGATGTAGGTGAAGAAAACCATAAAAATACAATGACACAAAAAAGCTTAAGCGAGGTAAAATTAAGTCCGCTTATTATCATAAGCCCTATCAGTGAACAGCCTATGCCAAGGGTATCCCCGAGCGCAGCGGCATGCATCCTGTTAAGAACATATTTAAACCGAAACACGCCAACCATTTCTATCACAAAGATAAGAAGGCCGCAGAGCATGAATAGAGCGCCAATACCAAACCGTATCCACTCAATTACTTCCATTTTCTCCCTCTCCTTTCTTCTCCCTGTAAACTCCCATATAAACCTTAGTAAGCACAATAACTGCCAGAAAGCTTATCATCGCATATATAATACAGATATCCGCCAGATACCCCTCATCCAGCATAATCGCAAATATGGCAATAATAACCATAACAATCGTTCCCATCATATTGGTCGCAACGATTCTGTCGGCAACCCTTGGCCCCTTTATTGCACGGACAAGACAAAGTATGACCATGATTGCCAAAACAAGCAGTACCGCTATAAATAAGATTTCATATGCCTGGTCAAGCGCCGGTATTCCCGTTTTCATCTATAAACGCACCCCCTATGCTTCCTCACATTTCTTTATTATCTGTGCAAAAACAAGTTCATCTATTCCTTCGGAAAAATCTTCATCGAGACAATGAACCGTATACTTATTATCTTCAAGAATCACCGTAATCGTTCCCGGCGTAAGCGTAATCGCATTGGCAAGCATCGAGCGCCCGATTGGTGTCTTTAAATCTGACGTAAACGTTACAAGCTGCGGCTGTGGTTCCTCTTTTTGTGTCAAAATAAGATGGATGACCGCCATATTCGCCTTAACGATTTCTATAATAAGCACAAAAATATAGTGAATTATTCTGAAAAAATTTTTAAAAACCCTCTTTTCTTTTTCTATGCTGTAGTCTACAAATTTACAGGTAAACGCAAATAACGCCGCTGATATGAACACGCCGAATATCGCAATCTCCAATGTCAGTTGTCCGTTAAATATTACCCATAAGCAAAAATATAATAAAATCATTTGGAATCTTCACCTTTCTTAATTATGTTAGTTCAGTCACTAGCAATAACATTTTCCTAATTGTCAAACTCACGCTTTCCCATCCTGACATCCTCCAGCTTCTCTGCCAGTTCTTCTTCCACTGTATCAAATAAATACTGTTTCCCATCCGAAACTTTATCTTTAAACAAGTTTCTCAGCTCCTGATTGGTTGACATAATATCCTCTTTTAATTCCCTTGCAGACATACGCCTTGCACCCTGTCCCATAATTATAATCTGCTCAAGGCCGTCTGAGGTTGCTACTGTCACATTATGCTTTTTACCTATTTCATGTGTAACTTTCTCAATGTACTGGTCTGCAGTCTCAGCTTCCTTTGTATAAACCACATGTATATTATGATAGGTCTGGACACTGCCCGGATTTCCTTTTACCCTGTATGCGTCAAATACCAGAATAAGATTCATCTTATGGGCGCCCTGATAGTTGCTTAAGATTTCCATCAGCCGCCCTCTTGCGCTGTCTAAGCTGATTTTAGTCAGTTCCTCCAACTCTTCCCATGCAAAAATAATGTTGTAGCCGTCCACCAACAGATATTCGTCCTTTTTTTCATCGGAGGCCTTTTTAGCTCTGTATCCTGCGTTGTTACTATCTCCGGCGCGTATTATTTTATGATAGCCCGGGTTTTTTCTTCCGGGAACTGTTTGCTCCTTATTCCCGTAAGTACGGTGAAAAATTTCTTCTAATTCTTTATCGCTGACATTGATGTCGCTGTCGGAACGACCTGTTGACCGGTTTGGTTGATACTTTATTTCGCCGGCTTCATTGACCGTATCCTGCATACAGTCCGGTCTCACACTTCTGCCAAATGCACTCTCCACATGCATATAATCTTCCACTTCATACCAAGGCACCACGAAACCTGCGCCATGAGCACAAAATACGGAAGAAGGCGGATTATCCAAATCGCTTTCGGCATCATAACCGGCCTTCTCTATTACTTCTTCGGCATTATGACAGGGTTCATATCCTTTTAAGGACATAAACACCCTTCCAAGTCCGCCGGAGTATGACATCACTTCTGTCTGGTAGCCCTGCATCGTTGCAACAGGGACCGTACCGGTCAATATTGACATATCGCCCTCTACCATCGGCGTATCAAAACGGCCATGCATAGCCTGAATATCCGACATAGCCCTCCCTATCATTGCAGAGGGCAGCTCTAACCTGAACTCATAAACCGGTTCCAACAATATACTTTCCGCTTTACACAACCCCTGCCTTATGGCGCGGTAAGTAGCCTGCCTGAAATCGCCGCCTTCAGTATGCTTTAAATGCGCTTTTCCGGCAATTAATGTTATCTTCATATCGGTAATCGGAGAACCGGTAAGGACTCCGATATGCTCTTTTTCTTCCAAATGTGTAAGTACCAGACGCTGCCAGTTTTTATCAAGCACATCCTCGCTGCATCTTACATCAAATACCAGACCGCTTCCTGCCTCAAGCGGCTCTAACATAAGATGTACTTCAGCATAATGTCGCAGAGGTTCAAAATGCCCTACTCCCTCTACAGCGTCACTGATTGTTTCTTTATATACTATACTGCCTGAGTCAAATTCGACATCCACGCCAAGCCGGTTTGCTATCAGATTTTTCAAAATTTCTATCTGCACTTCTCCCATAAGCTGTGCATGAATCTCACCAAGCTGCTCTTTCCATACGATATGCAAAAGCGGCTCCTCTTCTTCCAGTTTACATAACTCTTTGTACATCACATGTACATCGCTGCCCTCCGGCAACATAATTCTATAGGTAAGCACCGGTGCAAGAAGCGGAGTTATGGAGTCAGCTTCAAAACCAAGCCCTTCTCCCGAAAAAGTCCGGCTAAGTCCCGCTACCGCGCAGACTGTACCTGCTGCTGCCTCTTTTTCCATAGTGTACTTAACACCCGAATAAATCCTGATCTGATCCGCTTTTTCTTCCCACTCTCCGTTCCTGTCCTGAAGAGTCTGCTTTACGGTAAGCTTTCCTCCTGTAATCTTCATATATGTGAGACGGGTCCCGGCATCATCCCTGCCGATTTTATATACCCTTGCTCCAAAAACATCAGGATACTGCGTATCGAGAGTATACTTCTGAATTCCGTCTAAAAGTGTATCCACCCCTTCAATTTTCAGGGCAGAGCCAAAATAGCAGGGAAAGGCTTTTCTTTGCTTTATAAGCGCCGCAATATCTTCTGTTTCAAGCTTTCCGTTATTAAGGTACTTGTCCAGCATTTCTTCATCACATACGGCAAGACTCTCAGCAAACGCCTCATCACCCTCAAATGTAAAATCAATACACTGTGCGCTCAAACGCTCCTGCAGCTCTTTAAGCAATAGCTCCCTGTCAGTATCCGGCTGGTCCATTTTATTTATAAATAAAAAAACCGGAATATCATAGCGCTCCAGCAGCTTCCACAACGTAAGCACATGCCCCTGCACGCCGTCAGCCGCACTTATAAGAAGCACCGCATAATCAAGCACCTGCAGTGTACGCTCCATCTCCGCAGAAAAATCCACATGCCCCGGTGTGTCAAGCAGGGTTACATCCATATTATTCCATGAAAACTCAGCCTGCTTAGAGAAAATAGTAATTCCTCTTGTCCTCTCCTGGGCATCGGTATCAAGAAAGGTATCCCCATGATCCACACGTCCGGCTTTTCGTATGCTGCCGCTTATATATAACATACTTTCCGCCAATGTCGTTTTACCGGCATCAACGTGTGCCAGAATCCCCAGCGCCAGTTTCTTTCTATCCATCTGTCAAATCCCATTTCCCATGATTTAGTAATCGTTTTTATTATAGGACAAAATGTGGAGTAAGTATAGTCATTGGGGTGAATTTCTTTGGGTAATTGCGAAAGTGGGTTCATGCGGACGAACTTAGGACAATATAAATAAAAAACGGGGTTCGACCGCGGGAGCGAACTCACCCCGCCTTTTTATTTATATTGTCCTAAGTTCTGGGTATTGAAAGGGGAGTTTTGCAATTTCCCTATTAGTTTTCCAATGTCAAATTATAGTCCTTTAAATTTGGATTTGTCAAATGAAAATTTGGACGGAATTTGATAGTGAAGAGTTGAATTCCCAATAACCAGAACTTAGGGACGGACACAGGCGTTATAAACAAAAGGGAGGGGTAAGTTCGCTCCCGCGGTCGCACCCCTCTTTTTGTTTATAACGCCTGTGTCCGTCCCTAAGTTCGTGGCTCTGAATTGAACATTCGCAATCATACTCTCAAATATACGAAACCATCCAATAAACCACTCCCAATATCCAACTGGTAAATATTCCGTACAGAATAACCGGTCCGGCTATCGTAAAGATTTTGCATCCAATACCAAAAACCTGTCCTTCCTTCTTATATTCAATCGCAGGAGCCGATACCGAATTGGCGAATCCCGTAATCGGCACCAACGCGCCTGCACCGCCCCATTCAACCAGTCTTGGATAAATATTTAAGCCTGTAAGCACTACGCTGAGCAAAACAAGCAGCATGGAACACCACGCACCCGCAGTCTCCTTATCAAGCCCCATGCTATTTGTTGCATAGTTTAAAATAGCCTGCCCTATGCAGCAGATAATTCCTCCAACCAAAAATGCTTTAAGCATCTGAACTAACAGATTATGTGTGGGCGTCAAAGCCTTCACCTGCTCCTGATACTTCTTATTTCCGGCACTGCTGTCTGCCTGTTTATTTTTATCCTGCTGTATGCCTTGATTATTTTGTTCCATGTATAATACCTCTCTTTCTTTTTATAATTTTCTATACCCCTCCATAAAGATACACACTCTGCGTAAAGTAAATCAAGCTCCCCACAAGTTTTCCAAGCGCTACCGCCAGAATCGCAATCCCAAGTCCATGCCTAAACCCGATTCTTCTTGAGAAAATCGGTATTGTGTCAAGCATCTCTGCAATTGCAAGCGCCAGCGCCCCCACAAATATACCCGAAAAAAGTCCGAATATTATCATTAAAGCGTTACCTATCATACTCCAGACCGTCCCTGTAAGTGAAACGCCAAATACATCATGAGAAAGTATCCATTCCCCAAAATAGGCATTGTCGCTGAATACACTGGCAAAATCACCCACAAGGGTTCCTAAGACCACCATTTCCTCCAGTATGAAAATGTGCTTTGCTATATGCATCTTACCTGCAAAACGCGGAATCAGCCCAACGGATAAGAGTACCGTAAAAACCCCGCCCGATACAACAAATCCGAAACTTATACCCAAAACCGCCATAAATATCTGCCTAATTAACATCTATCATTTTTCCTTCCCTGTCCGCAGTCTCTATCAAAGCCTTATTTACATCGGCTTCATATACGCGCATCTCCACCTCGATAGGCGTAGGGTCTTTTGTAATACGCCGGCCCCCTATATGATTGAAAAAGACAATAATACCGACTGCAAGCCCAATAGAATACGAAAGCTCCAAAATTCCATAGCCGTCGCTTGCCTGCCCCATAACCATTTCATAAACTTTGGTAAATACGTCATTAATCCCAATATCATTGTGAAACGCCATAATTGTAAAAGCGGTTCCGAAAAAGCTGATTGCAGACACAAATATAATCTTTATCGTCTGCACGGCCCCTTTATGCTTATCAACATCAATTTGTTCCACCAAAACATCAATCTCGCCTAAGTTTTCCACCGTCACATTGGGAAAAGCCGTTTCAATCTCTTCAATCACCTTCAGTATACTTATGACCTGTCTTTTCTTTTCTCCCTCTTTAAAATGATAAAGTTTAATAGCCTTTACCTTAGCCAGGATATGCTCATCCTTACAGGTCAGCTTTCCGATATCTTTGATATAAACATCCTCAGACTGTAATTCTACGTTTTGTTCAGCCTTTAAGTACAGCGTTACATTGTTGGTTGACATAATGTGTCCACACTTTCTTTTTATATTATGGGAAATTACACCACAGCGTAAATCTATAGATTATTATTTATAAATTAAAAATATTTTATTCATGATTTTATGCGTTAAAAAAATGGCTATGCGTTTCCACATAACCATTAATTATTTACATATCTCATATTTACACAAGTATATTCAGACCTACCTACTCCATAATCTGATACTGCATATATTCATACAACAACTTTGTTCCTTCAGTAATCTCAGGCGGAAGTAACGCTCTGGCTACCAGCTTAAGCTCATCACTTTCGATATCAATACGCTTAAGATGCGCATAATCCCCGTCAATGCTTACTACCTGATACTGAAATGTATTCATATTTAATCTTCCTCATCATCTACTGCTGCTGCCACTCCGCTGACAACCGCAGAAACTACTGAAATTACAACCGGAATTATAATAACTACGAAACCACCTGCTAATAAAAAGAATCCTTCCATATCTTAAACCCTTCCCTCAACGCTTGGTATATTATTACGTGAATTGGTTATTTATCTAACCGTTTATATTTTACATGAATAATTTGGAAATGTAAAGTGTTCATGTGAAAAATTGCATATCTTCTAACCACCATTCCCAACTTCAAACCACCCCAAAACACTTCAAATACTCATTCCACCCTATAATCACGATAATCACAGCCCCAATTATCACAAATCCCAATACCGGCAGCAGGCACAGGCGCTTATCCTTTGAATACAGCTTCCTGCATAAACTGACAAGTACAGGGCAGACCGCCGCTATCCATACAAGAAGTTCAAAGACGCCCATCATAATTGAAATATCCTTTTCGTCTCCCAAATCATAGCCGTATCCTTTGGCATGCCCCGTAATATCCATGTAGATAATCGCTATCCATAACGGCGTTGCCATTCCCATCAAAACAGCCCATATAACCGAAAAACAGGTTTTTATTTTTTTCAACACTTCTATATTCTCCTACGCGTAAACCCGATTATTAAATATTTTTTACTACCTTTTCAAACTCCGCCTCAGACACCATAGCCTTGGAAAAAGCAGCCCTTTCCATTATTTTCACGCACTCACTGCCTTCACTCAAATCAATTTTCCAGAAGCCATTGTGAACTAACCAGTCAATCTGTTCTTCATGGTTGACCATTTTAGTCAACTCTTTGTTTTTCCTTGCAATATGACTGATATAGTTTTGATAACGTATAACCAATCTGCCATTCCTGTCAGAATTGTGATAATTATATAGTAATTGTAGCTTTTTAACCAATGGGCGGCATATCAGTACGACTATAAAAAGTGCTGCAATACAGCATAATACCCTTACATAGAACTGTCTGGTCTGTTCATCTAAGCCTGTTCCTTCCTGCTCGTCTGCGTCTTCATCATCCTGATTTTCAGAGTCCTGGCTTCCTGTCAGGAAGTCCATAAGCCGCTGCCAAAGACTTTCGCCCGGTTCTTCCTCATATGACACCGGAGTCACTTCTGCCACAATCCAGCCGACTTCACTGTCATAAACCTCTACCCATGCATGAGCGTTGGCGTCAGTAGCCGCTACCGAAACTACCGCATTTGTCTGAAGCGGTGAAAAACCGTCATAGTATTGACTGTATTCTTTATCGGAAAGCAACTCGCCCCTTCCTGCAATATCAGCCGGGTCAATGGCATATCCTTCCACATACCTCGCCGGAATTCCAAGATAGCGGAATATGAGGGTTGCCGCACTCGCAAAATGCGCACAGTATCCCCTCTTATTTTCAGCCAGAAAATAGTTAACAAAATCCTTCCTATACGGCGTCATTCCGGGTCGCAGCGTATATGGTATGTTGTCCTGATAATACTCTGCAAGCGCCTTCACTGCACCCTCTGCATCTCCATAGTATGAGCTAAGCCCTGCTTCCGATATCAAAGTCGATATAACCCCCGCATTTTCCCTTGGTACTTGCATCCACTGCCAAAGCTGAGCTTTCTCATTCCATTCCTCAGCCGTCAGGCGTTCATATGGCCAGTCGTCATCCGACGTGCTTCTACCCGCCGAACCGTCCTTTCTCTTCAGCGACCCTTCATATACTCGCGGATAATAAGTATATTCCTGCGTCCGCCCCACATAAACCTGTTTATCCGTCTCCTCTGAATAATAGGGCAGATACATACCGATTGCCGCCGCCACATTCGTAATCTTCATAACGCCTTTTGCAGAATATTCCTTACCATCCTCATAGCGTTTTTTCAGCAGCGCGGCCGTTTCATCCGCTTCTACTATCACTTGACCGCTATAGTCAACCTGACTGCTCCATCTATTACTATATGGAAGATATGTTTCACCCACAAAAGTTTTCAAATACACACGCTCGTCATTATATGGCGTAAACTCTACAATTAAATCCGTCTCAAGGTCCAATCTGACCGAACTGACCCCGCCCAGCACTCCGTTTGTAAGTCCGCCTGTATTTGATGAAAAATTAAATAGTCCCATCAAACCAAGAATCGATATATTTTCCACCGTATCCATCGTACTTTTTTTAATTGTACTCATGGTATTGGCGTTCCTAAACTGTTCTTTAGGAAAAATTATGGAAAAGGCGCCAATCAACACCGAGCTTATTATAAGAACCGCCGCCATAATCCCGGCGTTTGTCCGTGCCGCATAGGTATATGCGAACTTTTTCCCCTTGCTCCGAAATTCATAAGTATTATTATTCAGTGTCAGGGCGTAATGCCCGCCCACCCCAATTATGTAAACCAAAACAAGACTGCTTACATACATTATCACATATATAATATCAGGTTCCAGCTCCAGATACATAGGTATCAGCATTATTACAAAACTTAAAAAGGGAAAACGCATTTTCCTCGAAACCATGATATTGGTAGTAATACAACACACACAGCCGATGAAACTCATCGATATTGTAACCGCCAAATAACGGTTCCCTATCTGTTCTCCATAGTTTCTCATAGCGCTTGTGTCAAAAAAAACAGCCGCCCGATTTGAAATCTCATTGGCTATCGCATAAAATCCGCTGTTTATATATTTACTGAATAAATTTCCGAGGAATAAAACCAAAAATAGTAAGAACAGATATCCCGTAGTTTCCCAAAACTTATTATAGTAAAGGGACGAACAAAAAATTGCACATGCAAAGATTACCAGATGGAGCGTAATTGCAGAATACTTTATATCAAGCGAAGACAAAAAAGAGCCCATAGCGCCCATCACGATTAAATATACGAGTACCCCTTTAAGAAACAGCGTATATTTACGTTTTTCTTCCTGACAAACGCCGTCACAGCTTATTATGATTCCTTTTTCCGGAAAAGCTGTCGTTTCCCCTTCCTTTTTATTCCTTCTTATGCCAAACATCCATTACATCCTCATATCTTTTTATAAAAATTACAAGTTCTCAAGCATCCCGACCTGCACCAAACCATCTCTTAAACCTACACAAACATAAGTTTTTAAATATGGGAAAAAATTGCTAATCAGCCTCATCCAGTCTTCATTAACATGTGCAGTCAGCGGCAGTCTGTATATTTCCGAGTAAGCCTGAACTAACTCGGCATCCGAAGCACACCTATACTCATTAAAACAATACTCCGACTGATTCCAACATAAGACACACACAGGGAGTCTTTGCCGTATAAAAGCACAGGCAAGGCTGTATGTACATGTGAGAATGTGCTGCGCAGCCTCCTCGTTTCTTACAAGGTCAAGAAACAATACCATCTCGCTTCCTGCCGTTGCTACACGGTCCTTGACCATTAGTTCACTGCATCTTGCCGATATCTTCCAATGAATATCCCTGATACGGTCTCCCGGAACATATTCGCGTATATCACTCACTTCGCTGAAATCACTGCCTTTATGTGTACTTTCCTCGACTTCCGCCGCCCCTGACATGAAATTTGTAACATCAGGCAATGCGTCAGCGGCCGGATTTGGCAGCACATATATCTCTCCCGAAATATAAACCGGTTTTTTTACAATAATAAGTCCCATTATATCCTGAAGGAAAAAGGTATCGGCTTTTATGGTAAAGCGCCCCAGATTAATGAAACGAAACGACAGCGCAAGCTTACTCTCCCCATGCGCCTTAACAGGCATCTCCAGAACCCGCTCTATCTCGTTTTCTAAGAAAGTATTGGATAAAAAGACTTTAATACTACTATGAAGCGCCGGAAACCATACATGATTTTTCAACCTTATTTCCATTAACATCTCTTCACCGTACTCAAGCGTACTTTTACCTATTCCAAGCTCAGCCTCAAGATTTTTACATGTATAAAAAGCCCCGGCTATCGATATAAACGGCATGGTTGACATAACTATAGCTATTAGCAATAGAAAATAACTGTGAAGAACATAGTAAAGAAAAATATCTAAACCGATAGAAACCAGATAACTTATTATCCTTATCGGACGCAGCCTGAAACGAATCTTTTCTTCCATCCGGCACCTCACTCAACTTCGCGGACTTTTTACACTGTATAAAAGCTCCTGCATACACGCCCACATATTTTTCCCTTCGGCACGCGCCCGGGAGCTTAACTTCACGCGGTGTCCAAGAACGTCTATGAGCACACTCTGCACATCCTGCGCCGTCACAAAGTCCCTTCCCTCGATGAACGCCATTGCCCTTGACATACGAAGCAGCGCGATATCGGCGCGGGGGCTTGCGCCCATTGAAAAAAGCTCGTTTTTCCTGGTTTCTTCCACTAACGACACTATGTATTCATAAATTGCATCATGCACAAAAATTTTTTCCACACTGTCACGCAGCTGCTTAAATTCCTCTACCGAAATGACCTGCTTGACAGACAAAAGCTGCTTCCAGACCTCATCCTTTATCATTGCCACCTCTGCAGCATGCCCGGGATATCCCATAGATAAACAGATAAGAAACCTGTCAAGCTGGGAATCCGGCAGCATCTGGGTTCCCGATGAGCCTGTGGGATTCTGCGTGGCAATTACAATAAAAGGCTCCTCTAACTTTCTTGTCTCCCCTTCCACACTCGCCTGCCTCTCCTCCATAACCTCAAGCAGCGCAGACTGCGTTTTGGGCGAAGTACGGTTTATTTCATCTGCAAGAAAAAGGTTGCAAAAAATAGGACCCTCATGGAATTCAAATTCCCCGATTTTGTTATTATACATGGAAAAGCCCAGAATATCGCTGGGCAACACATCCGGCGTAAACTGCACCCTCCTATAATCCAAAGAAAGCGCCTTGGCAAACGTAGTAGCAAGAGTGGTCTTTCCAACCCCCGGAATATCCTCCATCAGAATATGCCCGCCGCCAATCATCGCTGCCAATACTTTACGCACCACATCTTCCTTGCCGCGCAACACATTATTTACTTCGTCCTGAATCATTTGCAGCTTGTCCTGATACATTTTGTCTTCTCCTCCATAATTCTGCGTTAGGCTGAAGTTTACGCCCCTATATGAAATAAATCCTTTTCTATCACATAAATGGTACTATATATATCTTACACTTTATTATTAAAAAAAGACAGACCATTTTTAAAATCACAGTTCAAAACATACATCAAATAACATATTTAAGCTTACAACACATTCCCCTTCACTCCACCATCAGCATAACCACCAGTATAAATTCACTCCCATTCTGCTCTATATCAATATCCCCATAATACTTCTGCGCCACCTTCTTTACATTGGCAAGCCCAAAACCATGCCCCTCTCCGGATTTGGTCGTAACCGGCAGACCGCTGTAACTGTCTATAACCCGCTGCCCCACAATACTATTGCGGATTTCTATCATATAAGCCCTGTTTTTATGGTATGACAAAATTTTAACAAATGGATTTTCACATTCTACAGCCGCCTCTATAGCATTATTAATCGCATTATTAAGTATCACGCTGACATCAAAAGCATTGAGTTTCGTATTCTCCGGATAATGAAATTCATATTGGAAATCAATCCCCTTTTCTTCAGCTGCCTTTTTCTTTTCACTGATGATTATATCCGTAATGGGATTACCACTTTTTACACATTCCGACAATGCGCTCTCGTCAATCTGCGCTTTTAACTGCGTCACATACTTTCCCGCTTCCTCATTCTCTCCACACAGATTTTTAAGAACCATCACATGATTCCTCATATCATGCTTAAGACTCCGGATATCATAATACAGCTTCTCCACTTCAGCTATATGCTTCTCCATGTCATCAATCTGCCTTGCCAGTACGGCCTCTTCCTTTTCCCTCCTCTGAGCACTCTTTATGCTCTGATATATCGTAATTACGGTTAACATTGAGACAATAGATATCAGCTGATGAAATAACAGCAGCAAATTAAAACTATGATGATTCTCCCACACATACTGCTTTAAATCCATTTCATATACATCTGTAAAAAATTTGAATACCCATCTTCCGGCAATAAGGGAAAATAAAGGCGCAAGCATAAGCACAAGCTCTCTTTTTGTCATATTTTCCCTTTTATAGATATATGCCTTATGCAGCAGCTTAACCAATAGCTTCATTATGAAAAAAAACGTAACGCACCATAATATCTCCATTATCACATATAATAAGAACTGCACACGGAAAGAATCCAGCACGAAAGGTATTGACAGAGAAATATCAAATGAGGTATTCCACATAGAAACAACCATTCCCCATGTAACCCATTCCAGCAGATAGCAAACCACTGCCAGGAATATCTTCTGCTCCATATTTCTTTTATCCATAAAATACATAACTGTAAATATCGCCGCCGATAAAATGGCTGACGCTATTGACCCTGATACTTCACAAGGAACAAAAAATATTAACACATTTACAATAACATACGTTATCCAAATATAGTAGTCACGTTTACATTCATATAGAAAAGGCTTTACAAAACGGTAGCAGAAATAGCCTTCAATATAAATGCATATAATATCTGTTATATACGTTACTATATCCCAATATAATACATCGATTTCCATGTGGTTTGTGCTTCCTTTCTTGTATGTGGGTGGGGGATTCGGGGTTCTTAATAAAAATTATAACGGAATGTGTTTGGATTGTGGGAAGAATATGTTGTAAAACAGATATTTTTTGTTGTAAATTATTGGTAATATTTTAACAAAACAATGTCAAAAACCATGTAAAATATAAGGCTTTTGACATTGAACTTATTGTTATAAAATACAAAATCATTATATTATGAAAGTTAAACAGAATAAAATTTTTGATTCTTGCTTCGCGGCTTATCAGGTATTGTCATTGCAATTTTTCCCTCATCCAATAATGGATTCAGGTAATCGCTTCTGAATGTGGTTCTGTGTTTTATACCAAGAAACTTCATCAT
>CAMWKB010000008.1 GCA_947174705.1 uncultured Lachnospiraceae bacterium | reverse complement strand
ATATCATGCTAGTATAATATCACACTTGCGGATGCAAAATCATGCCATCTTTTCATTATTAATAAAAAATGCCGCTGAAGATGTCACATTTTAAACCGCCCTAAAAAATATCATCGTATGATATTTTATAATCAGTTATTCCTACCTTTTCCATAAATGACGGAATATCTTTATCTAAAGTTATAATATGTCTAAAGCTTAAAGAATCATTAAAGTAAATTATAAGTTTTGAGGTTTCACGTTTAAATGAATCAATAATCTCTCTATTATAGCTTTTACTAAACAGCATATCTATAAGTCTGTCTTCATAATCTGACATCTGAAGATGCTCCGGTAATATTATTGATATTGATGGTTTTTTAGTCCTCTTATTATTGGTTGGACTATTAATCTTTTGCTCTAAAGAGTCTAATCGATTAATTATATAACTCAATGCTTTATCACTTGAAACATTTTTTCCTCCTTCAACCTCATTAAATAAAGGGATTCTATTTATTATTTTAAATATTGGTCCATAATTGGTATTTTCAAAGTCAATATTTCTCTCAAATTCAATAATTTTTTCTTTTAGTTCATTAGCTCCTGACGGATCATTTACATAAAACACAGTATTTTCTACAATAATATCAAATGGTAATTTAGTGTCTTTTTCTGCAATCACAATAGCGGGTTTGCCAAAACTATATCTAACAGCTAATTCAAACATTACATTCGGATTTAAATTTGTTAAATTAGCAATTACTAGGTCCGCTTTATAAACGCTCTCAATAACACGGTCATTTATAGAGCCTATCTCAAATTTTCTGTGTGCTACATCTATTTCATACTTTTCTTCAAGTGCTGGCACAATAGCCTGATCAATGATGCCATCAATATGTCTTCTTATTACACTATCATCATTGCCTATAGGCGTTACTATGAAACAAGTTTTCTTCTCTCCCACTCTTATAAACCTCCATAATACATTTTCTTAATCATATACCAAATTTAGACAAATTACTACATTTTTAATGAATAAAGCACCTAACTGTTACATCAGTTAGATGCTCTCAAAATATATTATAGGATTCATCTTTTCAGATTTCCTAATATTCAATACACCTTCCGCACCATTCGCGGATCCAGTACCGAAAACCTCAGCATATCCGCACGAATGATATCCACTGCATCTAATGCATGCTGCCGGCGCCGCTTATATTCTTCCATGCTGACAAACATATTGCATTGTTCCAGTAATACCTGAAGGCAGATTAAATCGTCTTTTACTTTCTTTGCTCCTTCTATAATCTGTATGTTCTCCGGTGCATCCACTACTAGCCGTCCACGTTCTTTAGATTCCTGCTGTGACGCCTGCTGCCTCAAGCCATCTTTTGCACGGAAATAAAAGTCTACCAGATAATCGTATACTTCCCAAGCTTTATCTGTATTTATGCTCTTGGCATGTAGCAAGGCCCCCTTTTCTGTCCAGAGATAAAGTATTTTAGCATTTTTACCCACAAGGTAGATATTTTCTACTTTGTCCTTAAATGCTCTAAGTTCAGCTCCATCCAAAGCTATATAATGTTTCCCGGCAACATACCGTTTCTTATTATTTTTATGATTTTGCCGTATTTGCCATTCTTCTACCCCATATTCTTTAGCTATTTGTTCTGTTGTTAATACCCTTTGTCCATCTGCTTCTACTACCTGTAAATTCTTCATACAATATTCCTCCATTTTCTTTTACTAACTAAGGGAAAAATTTTCCTTTAGTCTTACATACATTTTGTATGTACTTATTATTGAATATATTATAGTACAATTTGTATGTAGTCAAGTATTTTTTATGGAGAAAAGCAAATGTTTCATAAACGTCTTAGAGAAATGCGTAATAAAAAGGGATTAACTCAACAAAAAATGTCTGATTTATTAAATATAGCCCTTATAACCTATCAGAAATATGAGCAGGGTGTCCGGAACCCTTCTTTTGATTGCCTTATTCAAATAGCTGATATTCTGGATGTATCTATCGATTACCTTTTTGGTCGAGATGATTATCTGAAATCTCTCGGAGTTTCCGTTGATGTATTCCTGTAATATCCTCAAGTTTATCCCATATGGTAAAATCGCCTGTCCTGCTGCCAGCTTCTATTTTTTGATAGTATATCAAACTAATATTAAGTTCATCTGCCATCTGCTGCTGTGTCATACCTGCTGCCAATCGGGCTTCTTTTAAATTCTGTCTCATGTTCTACACTCCTTATGATATCTCACCTAGATATTTGCCCACCTGTACAATGATTTTATATACAATGCGCTTCATCTGCCGCTCTGAGTAACTTACGCTTTTTATTTGCAGATACGGAATGTTGCGGCGGCGTTCCGACCAAAATCTTATACGCATCACTTTTTGTTCTTCCGGTTTAAGGTTATTGTATACAAACTCAACTGCTTCTATCTGCTTTTTTAATCTGTCCATATATACGGATGTCATTTTCAATGCCTTTGCTTCGGTTATTGACTGTGGCTTACTATATTCTTCTGAACTATTGGCCATTATACTTGCTGGCTGTGAAGTCATAATTTCCGATATGTACTGCTCATACTCTCTTTTTTTATCAGGGTATCTCCTGATAATTAATTCAATGATTTTCCAGCTTTCCTTTTCTACCATATTCCTCCTTTCCGGTGACAGGTAACCCTGTCACCATAGATCCGTAGTGTTAAACAAATATGATGTTTATAGTTACCTAAATTTCATAGTTTCTTCTAATCCTCGTTTGACTGCTCATGGTATACATCCGGCAAGGGTTGCCATGCGATAACTTTAAATTTAACAAATCTATCAGTTTTCCATTCTCCATCAATAGTATGTAAGGTCATTACTTTCCTTTTGCCGTTTTCATATTCCACTGTGACATTTACATCATCTGAAATCTTCTCAAACATTGCATCATTCCATTTGTCAGTACCTTTTATCTCCGCAAACATACTATCATATTCTTCCGGTAACCGCTCACTGCATGGAATCCACTCGCCAATTTTAGGTTCACGTGCAATGATAGCCACTAACCCCTGTTTAATCTTTTTAGGTTTTCTCCATCTAAACAAATTGCAGGTGTCGGACATGCTATATATACGCTCAATCAATTTCTTTTCATCAATCATCGTTCCTACTCTCCTCCGTTTTCTTTCAGCGCTCAAACTCTATAACCCATACCCAAGGATTTGCCTCATAACCATATATGGCAAGGTCTGACTTCTTAATGGTGGAATTCCATAGTATCTGCCATTCTTGTATCGCAATGTCCATATCCCCTGCATGTACCGCCAACGATGTAAGCCCTTCGGCTCTGATACTTTCTATTGTGATGTCCCCCAACCGTTCCACCCTTACATCCGTAACCTTTAACCAAATACGCGCGGCTTTTTTTGGCATATGGATGGATGGTCGCCAGACAATGCGCTCTGGCGTTTTGCAATCGGCTCGATA
Source organism: uncultured Lachnospiraceae bacterium (assembly GCA_947174705.1). Taxonomy (GTDB): domain Bacteria; phylum Bacillota; class Clostridia; order Lachnospirales; family Lachnospiraceae; genus UBA3282. The sequence continues at coordinate 49,018 of CAMWKB010000008.1, read as the reverse complement.
GATAAAACACCCGTCCGATATACTCTCACCATCATCATACTCGACTGCTTGTGTATCATAGCAGTTCATTCCACTACCAGGACGGGCATAATCCCCATTGCACCCGATACAGGACATAAATGCCCACGTTTCCCGGACATACAGGATATCACCCTTCTTACAAGGTAATTTAAAGAACTTCTCACCATATCCGTTTGCGAACGTACCTCTACATGATATGTATCCTTTTGGTGTCAATGCTGAATATCCCCAAATTGCATCCTTAGGTATATAGCCTTTTATGGTCCTTCTGGTCGCTGTCTTAGGTGCGACTTCTCTCAATATTGCCTGGACCATCTCGGTGTTAAATAATATTGGTAATACTCTGCTCATTTACATTTTTCCTTCTATCAAAAAATACTAAACTTACGCCAGCCGCATCTGTCCGCTTTCTTCCATGATTGAGTTTTTAATCTGCAAGATAGGCTGCCGTTCCCCGATTTTCAAATAACCGACATTTGCTTCCACTAACTTCTGTGCCATTATAGGAACGACACTATTTCCGATCCTCGCTACCTGTTTACTGACAGGATACGCATTTCCTCTGTAATCCCTGTCTATGACATAATCTTTTGGAAATCCCTGCCCCATTTTCAGTTCTTCTGGATTTAGCATCCGCAGAAAGATATCAAGTATCACATATTCATTCCCAAGTACCGTAATTAAAGCAAATCTGTCCTTTGTAACTATGGTGTGCAACGGCTCATTAATCACCTGTCCAGTACCACAACCGTAATACTCCATTATAAATTGACTCACCCAGGTACACTTTTGCGCTGTCTCTTCGTCAATACCTGCTGCCTGCAACTCTTTCCAGTCTGCGGTAAGAACTGATATAGTACCGAAATGTCCTGGTGATGTAGTGATTGTATGTATTGGCTCTCGTATACTCTGACCTGTGCAAGTTCCATAAAACTTTGTCATATATGACATTACCAACCCATAACGGTTACTTGTGTCTACGGTCTGAATAGATTCTGTCACCTGCTGCCCTCTGACACTGTTTTTTGTGGTTTCAGAATGATACTGGATCAGCAGCGGACTAATCAGGCAATGCTCATTTTTTGTAACAACTGTACTCATAGGCTCTACTACTGCTCTATTCCTATCTTTAGTAAATCCAGTATGCCCAATCTGCATAATATACGGCGTTACCGTTCCAAACCCATGCTTTTGCGTTAATGTCGGCAATGGTTCATAAATGCTCTGCCCGCGAAAATTATCACCACCATGATTTACCTGTACAATAAACGGTTCAGGGCAGTTAAAAACAAATTTTTCAAGTCCTCTGGCTATCCGATTCATGGTCTTTTCGGCAAGCGGTTTCTTGCGCCCGAAGATTGATTTTCCCATATCCTGTAAATCCAGATATTTATAAATCGGCTCCCACGACTTTAGTCCATTGACACCGCCCTTACTGTGTGTCGGCTCTGGCCAGACAATTTCTTTTCCGTCTCTCCTAAATACCGCATACCAGCGTTTTCTGGTTGTAGGTGCGCCGAAATCTGCTGCCACCAGTTCCCGGCTGTCGAATATGTATCCAAGCAGTTTCATAGCTGTGATAAATTTCTTATAATCCTCGCCTTTTTTCTCCGGTATCGGATGTCCCGAAGCATCTAACGGACCCCACTGTTGGATTTCTTCAACATTTTCCATTATGATTACATCCGGCAGGATAACTTTAGCATGTTTGTATACTGCCCATGGGAGAATACGCAAACCGTGTTTTCTTGGCTTCCCGCCTTTCGCCTTGCTATGACTTGTACAATCAGGACTAGCCCACATTAACGATACATGACGACCTTTTACATACTTCTGCAGGTCAACCTTAAAAATATCCTCTGTCAGATGCAGCGTGTTTGGGTGATTCGTTTTATGCATTAAGATGGCATCCGGATCATGATTGATTGCTATATCTACCTGTCTGCCTAAAGCCATCTCAATCCCTACGCTAGCTCCGCCCCCGCCGGCGAAGCAGTCAATTATCAATCCCTTTTTCATTTTTCTTCCTTTACCTTTCAAAATAACCTCAATTGCCCATCACATTGAGCCTTTTTCACCTTTTTGGCTTCCCTTGGTTTATATTGCTTGTCCATATTAAAGGCATCCATCGGATTAAATACAAAGCTGTGGCACCTGTTTGGTGACTTAGCTACTGCCTCACTGATTTCCTTTTTTAGTTCGTCACACCATATGCCGTTCCCAGTGCATAAGTAAGCGCAGTATCTGCAATATTGTTTCATAGCGACGCCTTCTTTGCTATTTCTTTGACAAACTCTACAAGAGAACTGATAGAAGTCGTAGAGTTGGTATAGTATTCCTCATATTCATATTTATGATTTTTCCTGTACTCTTCCGAATATATCATGTGATAATATATGTTTTTATAGCTTCCATCCAACTCTTTATCTTGGGTATGTTTGAGCCAAGGAGGGCAGGTATATCTATATTTAACAGCAATAAGCCTGCTGCCATCCGAAAAGTCATATTTATAATACCTTGCCTGAATATTTCTATCTTCATACCACAATCCCCATGCTTCAACAGCTTCAAGCCATGCCTTACGTTGCTCATTATTCTTTAATTTTGGTAGTTCTGGTTGTTCTACTTCAACAGCATCTTCCAGTTCACATACCATATTGGCCAATGCAGCTACTATAGTCTTTTTCTCAAATATCGTATTTTCCGGAATACCTTCACAATCCAGGTATTCCTTTAATTCTTTATTTTTCTTACTTAGAAGATGCTTAATTGCGGATAAGTCATTATTATCCGATTCTGCTACATTTTCACTTTCACTAACAGTTTCTGTGCTATCATTTGATTCTCCGTCTTCTTTCCAGACATCTTCTGTAACTTCTATGTATTCCCCATCAATCACATCATCTTCAAACTCTTTCATCAATTCCTCGGTGTCAAATTCGACACTCAACGGTTCTTCCTGTTCCGAGACCATTTCAATTTCAGTCAGAACATCTTCAACAACATCATCCGATAAATCCTCTTCCGATTCAGTATTTACTGAATCCGTTGCGACGTCGCAAAACTTCTCTATGTATTCTTTCCACTCAACTGCCTGTCCACATTCAGAACATTCTATACTCATATTTTCAGTGTCAGGCGGATTTAGTGCTGCACCACATACGCTGCAGTACGGGTTATCCAGCAAGCCCTTTATTTCCGGTTTTATTTTGAGTTCTCTTTGTTCTTTTAATCTTAAAAAACTGTCATTTATTTCACTTGCTACAGCATCAGAACTATATTTTCCAATAATTTCTCCTGTATTCTCTGATACAAGATCCAATTCATCATCAACAAACATAATAAAATTACACGAAACACCTGAAACCAGCTTTCCGTCATACACTTCCCTAAGTCTCTCCACATTGATGCCTGCTGCCTCAAAGCAAAAATTCTTTAACTTCATGTATTCAACCCACACAAAGTCATATATAAATCCTTTTAATTTATCCTGCTGCTCTTCTAAATCTTCCAGCTTTTGTTCCTTCTCTTCCAAATCCTCTGGTTTTTGGTTCTTAATTTCCCTGATAGCCTTAACAGTCATATCAGGCGTAACCTGTTCAAGTTGTTCATCTGACATGGTAAGCATTTCCTGTAACTGGCTCTTATTGTATTGTTTATATAACTCGGCCATAAAAGGAGAGTTACCGTCCGTAGAATACTTATCATTCATACTCATTGCTCTGGATGCTTCGCTGATCCCCAGGCCAAACTCTGCTTCGGCACATTCCCATAAGTTCTGATATCCGTCTTTTTTATAATCACAGTTATCCCTTATGTATTTAAGCCAATATCCGGATGCAATAAATGCGGCAACGGTGCTTACCAGATTTTCTTTTACCAGTTCCTTCGCATCTTCATATGCGACATCTTTATACCAAACTTCCTCCATAGAGCGCCTCCTAATTTTGTATTAATTCTTTTTCCAGGGCATCAAAATCATAATCATTTTGCTTAAAATCATTAAAACTGTTCTTTACTGTTTTCTTCCTGCCGTTACTTTGCAGATACAGCGTCTGGAACTTCTCACGGAATTTACTTGTACTCCTGACATTGGTGCGCCAGAATGAATCATTTACTGTCCAGACGAGGGTATTCCATATTTTTTCTTCATCCATTCCATTCAGTTTCTGAATCCGTCTGATATGTAATGCCCATTTCTTTATTTCATTATCTGTTTTAGGCACCCTCTGATTTGGGAAATCATTCAGTATTGATTGAATGAGGAAGTCCGTACATTTGAGTTCAAACGCTGTAGGTATGTATGACTCATCCGTACCCTTATGTTCGTCCGCCGCACCGTCAGGTGTGACGATTATATTTTTATCTCTACTCTCCTCTACTCTACTCTGTGCAATTCTTCCGTCGGAATCTTCAATTCTTCCGTCTGAATCTTCGATTATGACTACATTTTCCCTATTTTTGCCAACACTTATTAAAAGGTACTCTTTTTTCAGTTCTATCCTTTCACGCTTGGACGTGGCCGTTAAGTATCTTTTCTGTATCCCGGATGATGTCAGGATGCTATACTTATTGAAAAGTTCCCCTGAAAAAAGGTTCCTTCTGATTGAAGCTGCTACAACCTCATTTATTAAATTGTTCGGGAATCCAGGCAGAGCACATTCATCACACACACTACCGACATTCCCCTTAAGACCGACACCATGGGAACATCCGAGCCGATACGCCCACAGGACCGATATATCGGGAGTCCATTCACAATAATAACCAAACCCCGAATATATGCTCTGGTACAGTTTAACGATTATTGCAAATCCCTTTAGTCCAAATTCAGCTTCAATCAATTCTATTTTTTCATCCATGTGGCAATCAAGGTCAAAGTAGTCAAGTCCTACCTTGTTTTTTGCCATTCTTCTAATACACTCCTATATAAATTTCCCTTACAATTATTATTTAATATATGGATATGCTTAGCAGATTACTGAAGCATATCCATACGCCTGCTGCCTCTTGGCATTTTATGCAGTAATAGTTATATATTCCAACTCTGAAAGCTGTTTTTTTAAATACTCCTTAATAGATGCCATTGCATCCATTTTCCATCTTCCGCCGTCGGCTTCATAAAGCGCCAACTGTAAGCTGTCATATTTAGTATCCTGGGCGCGGAAGATAAACTCACTCTTCGGCTGTTCGACTTCCAGAAACGTACGATACGGACGCAACGTTACCTTTTCAGGAAGCAGCTTGTCCTCGGACTCCTGTATTCCGGTTTTTAATGTTGCTTTTTGTGTAATTCCTGTATCCTCATACTGCGCAATCGTTCCGGATACAATATTACTTGCAACGCTGATAAGCGCATCCCTGTCAGTATCAATCTGGGCTTCACCGTCTCCAAGGTCAACAAATCCATTATCAATGAAATTTGCCCTCATCATGATACAGAATTCCGTCTGCTCTACCCACTGCCCTATCTTTACTACCGGAAGCATGGCATTTACTTCCGCTATCTGCGTCCGGCTGTAATGGTTATCTTCATTTGCATCGGAATACACCAATACGTGATTAGGCGATTCCACATTGACAAATATGTGTTTCACGAAAGAATTCGGTACATCCACTTCGCTTTTCAGATACTCTATAAGACTGCTCAGGGTATAGAAGTTTACCTTATCAAGTGTCCTGATATTCTCAATTTTAGTTACCTGCTTGTCAGACCATTCCGCTCCATCAATATTAATAATATTCGGTCCTGTATGGGCCTTAATCCATTCCATTGCTTTAGCAATCATATCCTCATCCTCCTATTGCCGGTGATAATTTTTGTTTGTTGAAGTCCTTCACATTGCCATGCTGTGCATCCTGTTCTGCGGATGCTACATCATCAAAGCCTAACTGCCCCGGGATCTGTGTACCAAATTCCCTAGCAACGTATTTGTCCGTCTTCAAATCCCTGCCAATGCCAAAGTTCGTATCAAAGGACTTTGCTTTGGCCAGTTTACTCTGGACTTCACACGTACACACTGCAGTGTTCCTGTCTTCATCCTGTTTGAAAGTCAGCGTAATAGTAACTTTACGTGTTTCCTTGTATGAAGTATTAGGGTCCTTCATATTCTTGACTACCTTTTCAAACTCACGGTTAAAGCGTTCCTGCAAAGCGCCACCGCCTATACTGTTCAGATTTACATCCATGTGCTGCCTCCTTCCTTTTAATCCTGATTTATAAAAATCCTTTCGGAATTTTTATCATAATAAATCCCATATACGTGATATGTCCGCATGAATCGTTCCCTTCCGTATGAATGGGCCAGTGTGTGATGCCTCCTGCACAGACATATCTTTCTGTTCCTGCTGTCATCATAATGCCTTCTGTCATTTCCCATCCCTATTGCATCCCAGTGATGTATTTCTCCATTACCCCCACATATGGCGCACTTACGGTTTTTAATACAGCTCTTTAGCATATATTCAATATCTTCCGCCCTGTCATACAGCACATCCGACAATATGATCCCATTCTCAAGGCAGATATCAATAATAAGGTTGATAAAATGTCTCGCCGTATCCATTGAACAGTCAGACAATGAAAAATATGGTTTCCCGGTACGTTCCACATACAGATATTTCAACACTTCCTTTGCTTCCTCCGGCGTATAGCCTGTAAAGATGGAAAAATCTTTAATGGAAGCATATATTTTCTTGCGCTGCTCCGCCGAGATAGTGCGTCCGTCATCAAGCCATATGCCTATATGTGAGATTTCCTTTCTGCGTATAAGCTCCTCATTTTCTTCACCATTAATAAAGATACGCAGCTCAGTACATCCGGATCCTTTTCTGCATTCAGTGATATTGCCTATTGTATACACTCTTTTTCTGCCCTCTCCGTTTCCGACTTAAGCCATTCATAGTAAGAATGTTCACATCCGATAACAAACCGGTAATTGTGTTTATCCAGTAGATGATCCAGCTCCTGCCACTCTTCCATGTGGGATACCGGTTTTCCCTTTGCGTTTTTCCAATCATTGCTTTTCCATTTATCCATCCACTTTTCCATACATGAAGCTACATACACCGAATCCATATATACATTTAGGACGCAGCGCCTGTTGATTCTTTTTACGGCTGCTGCCAGTGCAATAAGTTCTGCCCTGTGGGCTGTTACTTCTTCCACTACCTTTGTTTCAGAACGTGTTGCAGTTCCTTTGGCTGTATCTGTTTCCAATATGTATGTATAGGCTCCATGCTTTTTCTTTGGACCTTTTACAGTGGTATAAATATATACGTTTACTTCATCCATCACTTAGAACGGCCTTCCCTTTGTATTTTCCGGATATTATGTGCTTTGCTGACATAACAGCTGTAAACGGGTCTGGTTACTCTTAATGCATTCACGGTACGCTTTCTGCACACTCGCTTCCGGAAACAGTCCCGTCCGCAGGATAACTCCGCGCTCTCCGCGGACACCAAACAATTCCTTCTGTCTTTCCTCATCGAGTTCCATGAATACCGCTATCGTCCTCGCCGTATCATAACAGCTTTTCGCCCTTGGGTAGTCCTTATTGCCCATGTGGACCCTGAATCTTTCCGGAAGATCGTACAGCTTGTCCAACAGTTCCTTTTCCTTCAACATCGCTCTTTTTCCCTCCAACTGCCTGTCCGGTATGCGGTATACAGTATCAGTGCCCCGGCCGCAAGCAGCATTACCGACTGCAGCAGTCCTGCACCTTCATTTTCTATAGCTCCGCTGATTCCGCCTATACCGATAATGACACCGGCTACTCCTAAACTTTCAACTATTATCATTCCTGCCGCCTCCTTCGCTTCATCCGTAAACCAGCTTTTTAATTGATAAAGGAAATTCTTCATAAAAACCATGCTTGTCCAAAGCGCTTTTAGCCTTGGTCTTATTGACTTCAAAGCCATGATAAAAGCCAAGAAGCCATATGGCATTGACTGCATCATCGGGATCTTTGAAGTTTGCTGCCGCGCCGTTGCTGTGCACTTCGTATTCGGTTTTTTTCGCCATTATATACTCCTTTCAGCTTGTCCTATGCTTAACCGCTTATGCGGTTTCATCCTCTTGGTTTGGAAGCAGCGGACCACTGTATATTCCCTGCTGTATCTGATAGTACAAATCTACAAACGCGTCTGTAATTCTGTCCGTGGCACCTTCGGTATATTCTACGGTACATTCAATTTCTTTCTTTTTTGCCATATGTACACACCTCCGTTAAATAATATGTGTGACTGGTTGTACTACTTTCGCTTTAATTAGATAGTAAAATTAACGCCAATTTCCTCTTTATATTCAGACCTCATGTATTGAATCCATTTTCCTTATCTCATATACTGTAGGTACAGGCTCCTGCCAGAGTCGAGTACATAAGAAAGGAGTTATTGCTATGGATGATAAAGAACTTAACCAAATAGCCCATGATTTAGCCTTTGGCAAATTCCTTCATCGTTTATTTCTTGATTACAAAGATGTCAATCTTTCTGACGGTCAACTATATACCTTGTATCAGGAATGTTACAATTTCGCCGATTTAGAAGAAATGATAAACAACGGCTCCGCCGAAAGATTACCTTGAGTTATTCTCTATTTGGACTTGGAGCTTCGGCTCCAAGCAACTTAATCTTATTTCCCCAACGATCTACCGGATATGGTAATAATTCAGCCTTTCCTCTTGTTTTTGCCCACTCAAAATTTTCCTTCATATAATTTATTAAAGTCATGGCTTCCCAGTATGACTCTGAAAACTCTGAGATTTGATTAGCAATATCATAGGCTTTCAAACGTCGTTCTCTTTCACGCTCTGGAGCGGCTTTACTTTGCTCTTTAACTAAATCATCTTTCTTATCCACTATGTTCACCTCACTTCCAATGTATAAATAATGTGTTTAGTTTTCTAAACATTTAGGGTAAAAAAATAAACAGGTATTTCGTCTTTCTTTATATCAAGAATATCACATGACTTAAAGATTTCATCCTGCGTAAACTCTAATTGATTATTTAGTCGTTGACTTAATGATACTCTTCCAATACCAAGTCTTGAAGAAAATTCATCTTGCGTTCCACATACCTCTTTTATTTTTCCTCTTAATTTTCTATAATTGTATGCCAAAATTACTCATCTCCTTTCTGTTTAGTTTTCTAAACTACGATTACGATACCACCTATTAAATTTGTTGTCAATATGTTTTTTAGTTTTTCTAAACTTTATTTTTGATTTTTTTATAATATTGTTGCGTTTTCTAAACTTTTGTGATACTATCATTTCACGAGGTGATGTAATGAAAACTATTGCAGAGCGTATACGTGAAGGTATGGAACTTAGAAATCTAAAGCAGGCTGACTTAGTTGAAAAAACAGGCATAAGCAAAGGTGCTTTAAGTTCTTACATATCTGGTCGCTATGAACCAAAACAAAATAATATATATCTAATTGCTAAGGCATTATCTGTAAATGAAGCATGGTTAATGGGCGTTGATGTTCCTATGGAGAAAATAGAAACAAACAATAATAAAAGGGGTATTACAATCAATGTTCTTGGCCGCGTAGCAGCTGGCATACCGATTGAAGCCGTAGAAAACATAATTGATACAGAAGAAATTACAGAAGAACTCGCCAGAACCGGCAAATTCTTTGGCTTGCGTATCCAGGGTGACAGTATGGAGCCGGATATACATAATGGTGATACTGTAATTGTCCGCCAGCAAGACGATGCAGAATCAGATGAGATTGTAATTGCTCTTGTTAATGGAAATGATGGCGTGTGTAAACGGTTGAAAAAGTATGAAAACAGCATAGCTCTTGTATCCATCAATGCTAACTATGAGCCTTTATACTTTACAAACAAGGAAATTACTGATAAACCAGTCAGAATAATCGGCAAAGTGATTGAGCTAAGAAGAAAACTATAGTTGGTTTTAGATGTATCTGTTGCGACATCGCAATGATAGTTTAGAAAAAATGTGTTCAATTATATAACATTGAAAATCTGATACATATTAACATTTAACACAAAAAGGATATATTTAATATGGCTAAAAAGAAAAAATCTGCAATTCCCGGACTTTCTTTCAGTACAAACAAGGCGCTTGGCATAACTGATGTCAAAAGAAAAGTCGCTAAGGCCACTGGCATACCTACTACCAAAAGTGGAAGACGCGCAAAGGCTGGCAAACTGCTAGGACTATAGCCAAGAAGAATATGCAAAAATTGCGCAAAACACTGCCAAAATAGCATTGTAATGTATTTTGATTCTCTAAATCATAGTTTACAATTATATTGATTATTTAAACAGTTGCACATTGTAGCTAAAAATAATTAATATTCGAAGATGAAAAAGGAGAAAATCACATGAAGAAAACAGGCATTATCGTAGGCGGTATCGTCGTAGTTGCCTTACTCGCAGCTATATCACCAAGTAAATCGGATACACCGGTTGAGTCAATCGAATTATCCATTCCAAATTATCAAGAGGAATATGATATTAATACGGAATTTCCTATAGAAGTTTCAATTCTTCCTGAAGATGCAGATATTAGTACTATTGAATACATACACGATGGAGATACCCTTGAGTTCTCAGACTCTGGAATTATGACCGGCCCCGAAGAGGGCACGTATGAAATCTATGTTACATCTGGTGATGTTACCAGTAATGCTATAACCATTAATGTTGTCGATATTGCCGCTCGCGAAGAGCTACTTGCCAAAGCTGAGGAAGAACGACTCGCGGAAGAACAGGCCGCTAAAGAAGCTGAAGCACAAAAACTTGCCGAAGAGCAAGCTGCTAAAGAAGCTGAAGCGCAGGCCGCCAAGGATGCGGAGGCTCAAAGACTTGCCGAAGAAAAGGCCGCTAAAGAAGCTGAGGCGCAGGCCGCCAAGGATGCGGAAGCTCAAAAACTTGCCGAAGAGCAGGCCGCCAAGGATGCGGAGGCTCAAAAAAATTCAGAAACCCAGGCGGCACAAGAATCAAATTCTCAAAGCAATACTGTACCTTCTGGTAATGGCAATAATTTTAATACTTATGATAATGCTTCACAACAACAAACAGAGGCCACATATGTACTAAACAACAATACAAAAAAGATACATCATCCATCTTGTCCTAGTGTAAAGAAAATTGCTCCCAAAAATTATGCTACTTCTAACAGTTCTGTTGATGAATTAATTGGACAAGGATATTCTACTTGTGGTAACTGTTTCTAACAATAACTTGATAATATATTTTAAAATGTAAAACCGCTCTGGTGCTACCAACACTAGTGCGGCCATGAATCATACTACCGAAGGAAATCAAAGGAATAAAGATATGCCTAATAAAACAAATAAATCCAAACGTAAAATTAGTATTTATATAGATATATGGGATCTAATTGATGCTATGGCAACGGCACTCATAATAATTTTAGTATTTATAATTGCTTATACTGTTTATTCTACTTATTCTGCTTCATCGACAACTGTGGAACCAGACAATACAGATATATCAATTAAAATCGAAAATATATCTCATAATTTAGCAGAGGCTTCTTCTGAATTGTCAGATATACAAAAAGAACTTGAAGGTAGGATTGAATATGTCGAAAGCCTTAAAAAAGAAGCTGAAATTGCAGAAAATGTAATTAGCCTATCTGATGAACAGGTAAATGCCATACAAGCAAAATTAAATCAGGAGTTCGAAGCAAGTAGCGGCAAAAGCTTTTTTCAAAGTATATTTATCAGTGCTGTCTTCTTTGTATTGGGTTTGATTATTCAACCTATATTTAAAGCTATCAAAAAAAGGTTTGGTAAAAAATACCGAAATAATACTTCAACTTCTTATGGTAATAAATATAGCGATGATGAAATAGCACGAGCAATTATGTTACTTGATACAATAAAGCAAAAAGAGAATTCTACTAAAAACTAAGGTTAAATTGAGAGCGAATCCAAAGATTAAACCGCTACGGCGTTTTAATAAATTAAAACCGCCCCAGTGCTACCAACACCAGAGCGGCCATGAATCATACCGGAAAGACCGATATAACTCACCCTAGACAAGTGAATTATATCATCTTCCCGGTAAAAATACAAGTTACCGGGCATTTTTGCGCCCAAATGTAAGTAAACTGTACAGGAGGATGAGGTTATGTTCACTATTGGAATCTACCCGCGTAAATCAGTATACCGTGACAACAGTGATTCTGTCAGCGTGCAGGTCCAGATGTGCAAAGATTATGCCAGCATTATCTTCAAAGACAAAGAGATCGATTTTAAAATCTACGATAAAGATGAAGGCTTTTCCGGCAAGAACATGAACCGTCCAAGTTTTCAAGAGCTGATGACGGACGTCTGCAATGATGTGTTAAATGTAGTTATGGTATATAAACTGGACCGTATCAGTCGTAATGTACAAGAATTTTCCTCCATGTACAATATTTTTCAGGAACACAATGTTTCTTTTGTATCTGTAAAAGAATCTTTTGACACCACTACTCCAATGGGGCGCACTGTAATGTATATTCTGGCTGCTTTTGCACAGCTTGAAAGAGAAAATACTTCCGAACGTGTTTCAGATAATATGTTGGCACTTGGTGCTTCTGGGAAATGGACTGGTGGCAAGCTGCCCACTGGAATGACCTCTGTACGTCGTCAGATGGGCGAAAAAGAACATTCTTACCTTATGGTGGATAAAAATACCATCTGGCTTGTAAAATCGCTTTATGCCCTTATCTTGCAGGGTTACCCAATCACCAAAATAGAACGCTACTGTCGTGACAACGGAATCAAAAGCGCATCCGGAAAGTTTTTAAATACTTCTCAGATTTACAATATTATTACAAATCCGGTATACTGCCAGAACAGTATGGAAGCATATTATTATTTTCAGGATTTAGGATGTACGCTGCCTGATGCCACACTCTTTGACGGAAATAAGGGGCTGATTGGTTACGGTAAGACCAAGACAGGAAAGCAGTCTCAAAAAAAGCAGGATAAAGCAAACTGGACAATCGCGATCGGCATTCATGACTATGTTATACCTGCTGCCGACTGGATAGCAGCACAGAGCCGGTTAGGTATCAATAAGATGTATAAATCCGCCAAGTATAATTGCGGTATACTAAAAGGCGTCATATGCTGTAAATGCGGGGCTCGTATGGATGTAAGAACCTATTCCCAAAATGGCAAACTATTTTCTTATTACTACTGCACCAATATGTCCAGGCAAGGTAAAGGAAAATGTAATACCGGATATATTCGAATAGAACAAATTGAAGAAGCATTTATAAAGCAGCTCCGTAAGATTCGTTTTAATCCGGACGGATTCAAGCTCCGGTCAGACTCATCAGGTGCCCTGCAAAGCACATCATCCATTAAAGAAGAATTGAAACAGGTACAAACCTCTATTGACAATCTGACTGCTGCCCTAATGAGTGCCACTGACTCACCAGCATCATCCTATATCATATCCAAGATAGAGGAAATGGATAAGCACAAAAAGACCCTTGAAACAAATTTGCGCAAAGTAACACTCCAAGAAAATGCCAACAAATCCATTGCCGAAACAGAATCTTATATTTATAATAACATCTGCTACTTACTGGATAATTTTGATTCAATAGAGTATACTGGAAAAAACGAATTGATTCGTAAGATAATTAAAAAATGTGTTTTAGACGAAAATAATCTGCATATCATTTTTTGATGTGCAGATTCTATTTTTTATTCTTATCGGCGTACCAATCTGCCCCATCATATCATGCCCGAGGTGAACTCTTTTATAGCCATAGCTTCTGGACGAACCGAAGTCGTCATAATGACTGTATTCAAACCCTTTAGCGATTGGTGAAAAGGCCTTGAGACCGTAATAATTCTTCCACACTTTATCCTCTCCGCCTTCCTCCGCTTTTGCTTCCAGTGAAAATTCACCTACCATACCGTCTAAAACGGCGCTGTATGCCTCTTTGTAATAGTCATAATATTCCATATCTTTTGTCAGTTCATCGATATTTGTCTCTCCGGCACGGATTTTCTTTGCAGTCTCTTCAATTTCCGACACGCTTTTTTTGTCAAACTTCCCGCCATGCCTTGCTCCTACATAAGAAAGAAGCTCTATCCAGTCCACATGAATCTCGTCCTCGTATGAATCTACATCCAGCTCGTATGCCTTTCCCATAGCCTCGCTGGTTATATTGAAGTCCACCCACTTGATAAAATTACCATCTGAGGATACCTCGATTGATTCTTTATACTCTTCGCGCTCCTGTTGTACGGATAAATTATCCGCCTGCCTGTTTGTACGCACTTCCCGGACTAAATATACGCACACTGCCGCTGCGAGCAACAGCAGCTCTATTCTTATGCCCCATCTGATTTTTTTCATATATACCGCCACTTAAGTTCAATCCCTGAACAAAAACTCACGCTTTGAAAATATATATGAAAAAAAACTGCGGGTTATGTCAGCCCGCAGCTTTTAACTATTTAGTATGAAGACATAAAATATAGTTTTCTCCATTACGGCAGTCCGCTGAGGCTCAGCTTTCCGCCGTCATCCTCTATTTTGTACAACTTTTCATAGCAAAAAATATCATCTGTTATCATTTCGTCAAAAACTCCTGCTCCTTCATAAACAGGAGCAGTTTCCACATACAGATAAAAGGCATGTGAAGCTCTTATCTCCGCTTCCATCCAGTCACCGGATGCATCCTCCAGATTGACGTTTCTGAATACTATGGATACCGGTGAAGCTTCCATACCTGTATAACTGTTTTCCATCCAGCGCGGTTCATCATCCCTCTGAATATATAAGACTCTTGTGCCAGAACCGACTTCAATTGCCTCAAGTTTATCAAGAAAAGTCCGCGCATCCTCATCAATCATACCTGCCCTGACCCCGAGCAGGCTGTCCACATAGTTCCGGTATCCGATAAGACCGTAATATCCGTTTTCATATCCCGCTGTCAGTGCTACAAACAGTACAAAAAACAGAAAAGTTCCATATTTATGAAAAAATCCCGATACAAATGACTTATAAACCGATTCTTCTTTTATGAACATGCACTCTCCGTTTTCCAGCCATATATTGGCAAGAAATATAATCATTCCGATAGTAAACGGCACGCCGTACCGCTCTATTGACATAATCATACCAAGCGGTTCTAAATACTGGGTTTCATTGGCGAAAATAGTTATATGCGCTACAAAAATCATTCCGTAAAAAAGCGCTCCGCTTATAATACTGAAAAGCAGCACAATCCTGCCCTGTTTCTTCGGCATAAGCCCTTTGCGGTAAAAAAATATCACAACAAGGCATACGCATATATAAAAAGCAAGCGGCGTGAGATTTATTAACCCGCTTTTTTCCTGATGAAGCGGCAGTTTCACAAAGGCATTGATAAAGGCCTTGGCATAATCGCTCATGTAGCCGGACAAGCCGTATTCGTCGGTTGTAATATATTTTACGGCCGTAGCGGTAGTTTTAGTAACACGACGCATCATGAGGCAGAAAATCAGCCAGCTTCCACCCGTAATAAGTGGCGTTGCAAAAACGGCTAAATTTCTCATGCAGTTTTTCGTGCCAATTCTATATACAACGAAAAATACAAGTCCGAAAGCTGCCCATATAAAGCCGGATGACTTAATCAGGACAAGCACACCAAGATACAGGGCAAGTCTTATATAATAAAAATTCCTGTCATTTTCCTTCCTTGCACTATCATCTTTATCGTCTGTCACCGCAAATAAAAAGCCGCCATAGACGCAGGCCAGTGTTAAGTCCGCGCAAAAGCCATAGTATCCGAAAGTGTCCGCAATGCTTGGAAGAAACCACAACGACAACGCCATAAGAAACATCATTATAACGTTTTTACCCTTTAAATGCCTTAATATAGGCAGCATAAATATTATATTCATGGTATAGTAGCCCGCAAATGCAAGTCCTTCACTAAACGCCCGCGGACTAAAGTGCAAAAAATACCATTTAAACAACTGCCCTGCCGGCGGATAATCCCCGAATTCCGGCGAAACATTTCCGTATTTGGAAGCAAATCCATCCAGATAATATATGGACTTCGCATCCGTTGCCCAGAAATTCATATCATCCCACCAGGTAACTACTCTATGCGAAGTACAGATTATTACAACGGCAATCAGGATAACAGCAGTTATAAATGACGCTCGTGTCATATTGTGCAGGCTGGCTTTTGCAAAATCCATTCTTTTATCTTTATTACTTTTTATAAAACATATAAAAAATACTGCTATGATAACAAGTGAAATTATGTCGATTAAACTAAGATGTCTTATCAGCGCAAGCACATAGAGCGCAAATACCAGTATACAGGTAAGCACGGGAAGAACTTCAACCAATTTCTCTTCCCAAACATATGAAAGATAAAGAAGACATATCATAAATGCCGTAATATTAACAATCACCATGCTGCTTCCTCCATACCTTATATCATCCTTCTAAAAATATAAATCCATACATAACATCACCCTGCCGGATACGACAGGGTGAAAATTTTTAAATCCGATTTAATACAATTTAATTTTCCGGCTCAATCAAACCGTAAGTATTGCCTTTTCTCTTATATACAACATTGACCTGATCAGTCTCAGCATTACAGAATACAAAGAAATTATGTCCTAAAAGCTCCATCTGTACACAGGCATCTTCGGGATACATTGGCTTAATATCAAATTTCTTGGTACGGGTAATTTCTACATCCTCCTCGTCCATGAAATCCTTCTCAAGATATTCCTGTTTGAAAAATCCTGCTGACTGCTGCCTGTCGGTAAGTTTCGTCTTATACTTCTTCAACTGTCTTTCTATGATTTCTTCTACCAAATCAATGGAAACATACATATCACTGCTGACCTGTTCAGAACGGATGATATTACCTTTCATTGGAATTGTCACTTCAATCTTCTGCCTGTCCTTCTCAACACTTAATGTAACATGCACTTCTGTCTCTTCAGTAAAATATTTCTCTAACTTGCCGATTTTATCCTGCACGGCTGTCTTCAATCCTTCTGTTACCTCAATGTTCTTTCCAAGAATTATAAATTTCATAGCACCCATCCCTTCTATATGGATTTTTGTATATAAATACGGTTATCTGCAAAACCGTTAATTTATTATAACATGCTTTTCCAACTTTTAGCAATCATTAAAGCAAAAAGCCATGCCTATTTTGTCAAGTAGAATTTTGTATTTTATACATGAATTATTAGATTTTTACAAAACATCCGTTCCCCAGGTTACCATAAAATTCTATAAAAAACACTTGCAATTCGTGTGGAAAATGTGGATAAATCTGTGTAAAAGTCAATTTTTGCCCACTTTTTACATTTGAAACTGTGGATAATCATAATTGAAAAGTTAACTAAATAAATTAGATAACCAGTGTTTTATTTTTTTCTTTGTGCACTTTATATAAAGGGTTAGTTAAAATACTTTATGTTATTTATTTTTAACAAAAAACAGGCAGATATGCTTTGGTTAACATATCTGCCTTGTATATTTTTATCTAGAATATTCTTCTGATAGAAAGGATAGAACGGTATGTTGCACTTGAAACTATAATACCGGTTCTGGAAGTAGATGCATGAACTATCTGTCCGTTACCTACATAAATTCCTACGTGACCGGAATAACAAATAATATCTCCGGGCTGTGCATTTTCCAAGCCGTTTACGGTAGCGCCTACGCTTCTGTCTGCTGCCGATGAATGTGGCAGGCTTACGCCGAAATTATTATATACGCTCATAACAAAGCCTGAACAGTCAGTACCGTTTGTAAGACTCGTTCCACCGTATACATACGGATTGCCGACAAACTGTAATGCATAGTTTACAACTGCCTGACCTGATGAGCTTCCTCCGGATACCGCATAGGTTTCAGGAGCCGGGGCAGCTGATGCTTCCGGTGAAGGAGCGTTCTCTGCCGCTTTCTTGGCTGCCGCCTTTTTCGCTGCATCTATTGCTGCCTGTTCTTTGGCAAGTCTTGCTTTCTCTTCTTCAATGGATTCCGCTTTTACAAATTCTGTTGATAATGTCGCGTAATCTGTGGATATATAACCGTCACCTTCCTCGACATTAACCTTAACCCATCCGTCTAACTCTTCGATAACAATCAGTTCGTCCTCTATGGGTACCATACCGAGAACCTTTGCATCTAAATCCGGCTGCTCACGTACATACAAAGTTGTTGTTGTAACTGTGGCAATTCGGGTTCCGACTTCCTTGGCAAGCTCTACTGCATCATCTCCTGTCACGCAGAACTCTCCTTTAACATAACCTTCTACGGAACCAGAGCTGATCTTGTACCATCCGTTCTCTTCTTCAATAAAAGTACCTACGGACTTATCATAAAGCTTACCTACTATATTGCCTTCCTCACTGGGAATATCTCTTACATTCACATAATTGGTTACTTTAGCAATAACCAGATTCTTAAATCCTTCTTCTTCCTCACTGAGCTTAGATGCATTGGAAGCCTCCATCAGGTCTTCCATATAACCTTCACTTATGATAATTGTTTTTTCAATCTTCTTATCAGATATAGTTGTCTGCTCGTTGCTTTCCAACATACCGCCGACCGGAATTTCTCCGGTACCTTTTACAGCTATTTCTGCGGTAGATGCCGTCAAGTCACTGCTGTTCTCTCTCTCTACATCCTCTTTCATATCGGAAAGTGATGTGCTGTCTGATGGTGACATGGAATAATCAATTCCTGCAGAAGGTAATACGGAACTTAAACCTCCCGATGCATCTACTGTGAGTTCCATACCGGATAATGTAATGACTGCTGCCACTGCACACGCCACGATTCTCACGTTATTTCTTTTCATAAAAACCTCCATTGGGCTATATTATGTTTCATTTGTTACAAAATTGTTACATCTTTGAAATAATATAACACCAATACCGGTCTTTGTCAACTACATCATATGTGCAAAAAACATCAAAAATACACTATTTATTGTGCAATTTGCAAAAATTTTAAAATTTCTGTATTATATTACAAAATCAAATGCAAAAAAATGGTAATATTTATGAGATTTGTACTAATTCTGTAACATATACCGTTCTGCGCTCGCAACCGCATTGGCACCGTCCGCGGTTGCTGTCACAATTTGTCTAAGCATCTTGGTCCTTACATCGCCTGCCGCAAAAATTCCCGGAGTCTTTGTAACGCAGTCCTCGCCTGCAATAATATAACCGCCCTCATCACATGCCACAATATCACGAACCAGTTCCGTATTCGGCCTAAGGCCCACCGCAATAAATATGCCGTCAACCGCCATAGTATAACGACTGTCATCTTTTTTACAATAAATTTTAAGCTCCTCAACCTGTTCTTCACCGCAGATTTCTTCTACGACGCTGTCCCAGACAACTTCTACATTAGAAGCCTCAAACAATTGGTTCTGCAATGATTTGGCAGCACGCAGGCTGTCCCTTCTATGAATAAGATAAACTTTGGCACATATCCTTGAGAGAAAAATTGCGTCTTCCGCAGCCACATCTCCCCCGCCTACTACCGCCACTGTTTTGTTTCTAAAAAAGGCTCCGTCACAGGTCGCACAATAAGATACCCCGCGTCCGGTAAGCCGTTCTTCACCTGATACATTTAAGAGCGCATGTGTGGCTCCGGTGGCAATTATTATGGATTTGGTTTCCTCCGTCCCCTCATCCGTAGTTATTACAAAACTATTACGGTCCGTCTTCTCAATTCCTGTCACCTGCACATTTTTAAAAAGCGCTCCCATCTCTTTTGCATGGCGGTGAAATTCCATACCCATATCAAATCCGTTCATGCCCGGCATACCAAGATAATTATCTACCTCATGTGTATTTAAAACCTGCCCGCCGCTCATAGGCTCTTTTTCCATTACAAGAATGTTAAAGCCTGCCCTTTTTCCATACACCGCGGCAGATAAACCCGCCGGACCTGAGCCTATAATAATTAAATCATACATAATAATATGACTCCTTCCTGATTGACTAAATTAATTATTGCTGTATAATAAAAACAATTTAACCTGCAAAAGGAGTATACCCACACCATGTCAAAATATGCCCTTATAACAGGTGCCTCACGCGGCATCGGAAAAGCTATCGCAGACGAACTTGCCAGGGAAGGATATAATCTCTACCTTACCTGCATCAAGTCCGGAGACGCTCTTTATGAATATTCCAGGGAGCTATCTGAAAAGTACTGTATATCATGTATTCCTTTTATCGGAGATATGGGGAACTTCGACGATGTCAATTCACTGTTTGAAAAAATAACTAATCTTGACGTGCTGATCAATAACGCCGGAATTTCTTATGTAGGGCTGCTTAGCGAAATGTCGTGTGAAGACTGGCACAGGATTATGGCAGTAAATATCGACTCCTTATTTTATACAAGTAAACTTGCCATTCCGCTTATGCTTGGTAAACACAGCGGCAAAATTATCAATATTTCCTCCGTATGGGGCAACGTAGGCGCCTCTATGGAGGTAGCATATTCTGCCTCCAAGGGCGCCGTAAATAGTTTTACCAAAGCACTCGCCAAAGAACTTGCTCCAAGCAATATTCAGGTAAATGCTATAGCATGCGGTGTTATTGATACAGATATGAACCGCTGCTTCTCTATTGAAGATATGGAAGCGCTCAGACAGGAAATTCCCATTGACCGAATCGGTCACCCTGCTGAGGCTGCCCTTTTAGTTAAAAATCTGTTGCTTTCTCCTGCCTATCTGACCGGACAGGTTATTACGCTTGACGGTGGTTGGATTTAAATCACAGCTTTATATTAAATGCTTTGGTTTCAACCCTGATTCCGTTATCGAGTACGAAGTTAAAGTACAGTTTATACTTGCCTTTTTTAAGTGTGGAATCTTCTTTCAGTTTTATCTTACATCTTCCGTCTTTGGTTTGCTTCATATCAAATTGTGAAGCGTATTCACCCTTTAGATATGCGTTTTTAATATTTCCCGTTACGTTGGTTAATTTAGGCGTATAAACTATTTCCGTATTCTTAGGATCGTTAATATCAATCTTGCCCTTTGAACTAAGGGAGGCCAAAGGATTTTTATCTACGACCTTAATCTTCAGTGTCACCGGTTTCATACGCTGTATTTGCTGTGTCTGGTCTCCTTGAACCATGCACCATGCATATATTTTATAGCTATATGTACCGCCTTTAACATTGCTGGCATTTAAGCAGACTTTTAAACTCCTTGTATTACCATTCTTTTTGGGAGAAATAGTAATTTTCTTTTCATTAAATAATCTCTTTGCTGCCGAAGTGGTTCCTACAATATCGGCTGCACGAAGACGTACCAGCTTAACTTCCTTATTACAACTTGCATAAGCCTCTATATCATAAATCTCTATTCCGGCAGCATTGCTGTTAAAAGAAACTGAGGTTTTATCAAGCACAAGCGACGGAACATTTTTATTTACCGTAAGTTTAAGCGAGCATGTGAGCGATTCACGCCAGTTACTATGTGAAACTCTCAATTTTGCAGTCAGGCTCTTTTTCTTATTGCTAATTAGTTCTACCCCTATGTCCTGCCCGCCTTCTTCGCCTTCCGGCAGAGTTATTTCGACCTTATTGACGTTATTAACAAGTTCGACATCGATGCCATCCTTCCCGCCTACGGTAAACACGTTTTTACTGCCTTTTTCCTTTATCCGGAATACAGACTTGTTATCGTCTGTCTTGGTGTAAAAGAAAACCTGCGGGTCCGCCGTAACCAGCGAAATTTTCTTATAAGTGCTGCTTACATTAAACTTTTTGACAACAGAAAACTCTTCCACATAATCTCTGTATACAAAACACAATTCTATAGTTTTTACAACTTTTTTATAATTATCTCCTGTTACATTCTGCGGTTCTATGATACCGTTCCATTCACCGTCTTCGTCCTGAGTAAATTCTGCATGAAAATGCGGTCTGTTGTATACTTCGTTTATCTGATAAATATCTGTAATTTTATCTTTGCCTGAATCTACCTCAAGTTTGGAGCGGACATCCTTATAAAACAGATTAATTTTAGAAGTCTGCTTTAATTTAACCGAAGGTTTGGTATTTTTAAGTTTAATCGTAAGCGGATACACATATTCCCTGCCCTGTTCCTGGGTTGTTACTTTAAGGAAAAGTTTGTATGAGTTCTTTGTCACATTTGATAAAATACCGGTTCTGAAAACTACCTCATACGAGTTCGTATTACTGATACGTCTTACATCAAACAAACTTGAAACCTTTGTCGTTTCCTTATCTTCATATAATATCATTCCACCGCTGCTAATCGGGTTACCGTCAGCCGGTGCTATATTTATTTTTGCTCCTACATCGGCTTTGAGCTTATTTAATGTAAGCGTTTTAGTGTTCATCTGAGGTGAATATCTTTTTACAATTACATTTATATTCTTAGTATACTTGCCTTTATCCTGCGCCGTAATGGATATCGCAGTCTTGCCCGCCTTCTTAACGCTTACCTCAATTACATCGCTCTTACCACTGACCGAACTTACTTTAACAATCTTTTTATTGTTGGACTTAGCTTTAAATGATGCCGATTTTGAATTGCCTTCTCCGTCCAGACCGGTTATATGAAGTTGGAATTTCGTCGCATCTTCATCAATCTGTATTGAACCATCACTGAGAAGCAATACACCTTCCGGATTTCCTTCCTCTGTCTCTGCCAACTCAACTGTAACTCCGCTTACAAGTTCCGCATCTACTACCTGGAACGTATACTTTTTCTTATATGTACCATAGGCCTTGGTTGACGCTCCATAATCGCGGCCATTTTCGTCTTTAAGTTTAACCTCTACCGTTACGCTGCATTTTCCGCTCGTTTGCGGGGCAAGAATAAGAGAAGTTTTTCCTCCTGAAGTATTTTTCTCTACGCTCATGACTGCCGGCTTATCAACCTTATAGCTCACATCAAAAAATGCAGGGTCTACCTCTTCTCCCACAGATTTTACAGATGGTATAAGTTCGTACCGTGAATACAGCGACAATTTCTGGCTGGACGCAAGGTTCTTGCCATCCATGCTGACAACCATCCCCGATACCTTGCTGACAGATACGGGTATTATACAATCCTGTAAAATAGTTCCTTTTTCATACTGCGCCGCAAAGCTCTGAACCGGCTCTTTATCATTAGCCTTTAGTTTGGTCTGCGGTTCTTTCCATGAATAGCCATCGGGCAGGGTAACTTTCGCAAGCGTAGGGGATATGTTTGTAACTGCCTTTATTCCTCCCGGCGGCTGAATCGTATTATTATTAGTCACTACCCTCACATTTATGTCAGCGCTGATTCTTACTGCATTATTGCCGTCCATTCCGGATACTGTTAAAACCGCATTTCCTGCCTTCAATGCAGTAACCTCTCCGGCGTTATTTTCATTGACTTTAACTACCGCTTCGTTAGACGAAGACAACTGTATGGTGTCAGTAGTATTAACCGGCACTATCTGAATTGCAGGTTTGATGCTTTCTCCCTCATAAAGTACCAGTTCCTTGTCTAAAAAGCCTATACTCTCTATAGGAATCAGCGGTGCGTCATCAACTATAATTTTACAGATTTCTTCATCATCTACTACCAGCGCCGTAATTGTTGCGGTTCCTTTTGCAAGTGCATGAACGGTTCCGTCAGGCTGATAAGATATAGCGTTTCCTACTGTCGTAATCTTTACAAGATGCTTATAATCAGCCGGCTTTATCGTAACACCCGCATAATCCCAGTCACCGACTTCCATGAAGATTTCTTCGTCATCAAAGCCAAACTTTTCTATAGGTGACCTTTCTGTCACTGCCTTGAATTTAATTCCTTTGCTTTCGGCATATGTCTGTGCATATGAGCCCGCTTTTCCACGTATAGTCAGCTTACTGCAGCCGTTGAAAGCATCATCTGCAATATAGGATACCGTAGACGGAATCTTAATAGTGGTTAAGTTGCTGCAGTTTTCAAACGCGCGGCTTCCAATCCTTTCATAACCAAATTCTATCTCTACATTAGTAATATTCTGGAATATTACATTGGACATGATCATCGTTCCTACGATTGTGCCTTTTTCATCCGTATAAACTCCAATGCCGACAGTACGGTAATCACCGTTCATCATCCTGTTATAATCGTCTCTGGAATTTTTCCATATATTATATAGTTTCTCAGCATTTTGGCACTCATACTTATATGCTATATTTTCCGCATATTTAGCCAATGGATATCCACATTTTTTAAGCCAGTCATCTGTACCGACATTATCCGGATTGGAATGTCCAAAATAGTTCCTGTTAAACATCTCCAGTGTCTTACGACGGGCAGTCTGGCGCAGTGTATTGTTCACAAAAAGCGGTCTCTTACCATCCTTGATCCTTGCCGCATTGATAAGCTCAAGTATCTTGTTTTCTCCTTCACTCTGAAGCTTCCTGTTGGTTGTGGACTGGCTGGGAAGCTTTGAAGTATCAGAAGTATCTTTAACATTCATATCCCTAAAAACGCCTTCTCCAATCTCTGTCATATAGGTCTTGCCCAGTTTATGAGGAAGTACTATAGCGCTTTCATCGGAAATATATTCGCTCAAAACTCCGAGGTGTTCCTTGGAATCAGTTTCAGTGTAACCAAAGTATACGCCCTTTGCGTTTACCATGCTCTGAGCGCTTACATCATTCTCATCCGTATCAAAATATTGTTCAGCATAAGCATACTGTATATTTGGTTTGCTTTCCTCATCTTCTTCCCCATCAAAATCGCGCTCTATAGATAGTGAGCCCTCATCGCCTTCCATTGAAAAGCCTTCTGACACATCTGTCATATTTTGTTCACTGTCTTGGGCTCCGGTAGAATCAGAAGATTCTTCTGCACCGGTATTTTCTTCAGTGTCGCTATCGGAAGAAGCATCGGTTTCTTCTGTATCTTCCGGATTAGCAGGGGAGTCTGTTTCTTCTTGTCCGTTTTCGGTTGAGGAATCGTTATCTTCCTTGCCTCCGGTTTCGTCAGAAGAATCTGTGCTTTCTTTGTCTTCGGTTTCGGCGGATGAGTCTGTACTATCTGTACCGTCTTTATCTTCTTTGTCACCAATATCGATAGTGGAATCTGTATCGTCTTTTCCGTCTGTTTCTGATGCGGAATCCGTATCTTCTTTGTCTGTTTCGGAAGATGAGTCAGATTCTCCACTATCTTCATATTCATCTATTGGTGTATCCACAGCTTCGCCCTGTTCCGTTTCTACCTGAGTGTATAATGGAAGCTCAGACGCAAGAACTAAGCCTGAATTTTGTATGAACATACATCCGGAAAGTATGAAAGCTAAAATTTTCTTTTTCATATTTTTTCTCCACTCCTAATCGTTTTAAATTTCCGATTGAACAAATTGTAACACATTGGTGATAGTTCTTCAATCTAATAATTTGTCACTATAATATGTTTTGCATCTGCTTTAAATCGGTTTCGTATATTAACTGCATATGATTTACCGTATTCATCAACAATATATCTGCCATATAACTCTTCTGTTAATGGGGTCTTACCTATAACCAACAAGGCTTTACAATTAAGATTCATAAAATCATTTGCTAACCTTCTATGCTCTTCTTCTCCAAATCCTTCTTTATAGTTTTCGTTCCCGTAATCGCTAAATACACAGTCATAAGGCGGGTCCAAAAAAATGAAATCATCATTATCAGCCATTTCAAAAATTTTTGAATAATCGTAATTATAAATCTCTGTTCTTTTTAATAATTCATAATGTTCTTTGGTTATAAGTTTTGTGTTGAAATTCTTGTATCTGCCAAACGGAACATTATATTCCCCATTCGCATTGTATCTGATCATTCCCGAATACGCTGTTTTATTGATAAAAAAATAAGTAACCGACTCCAAATATTCTGTATCAGTTTTATGGTTAAAAGCATCTCTCATCAAATAGTATAGTTCCTCATTTCTATTTTCGACACGAACTTCCGGATTCTCCGATTTCAAGGTTTCATATAATCTCTGATTTTCTTCATACTCTTTTTGCAACTTATCTAACTGTACCCTTGCTTCCGGATACTTTTCCTGCATTTCTTTATAAAAGCCATACAATCTGCAATTTATGTCATTTATAATTGCTTTTTCCGGTTGGAGATAAAAATACAAAGCTCCTCCACCAAAAAAAGGTTCTATATATCTTGAATATTCCTTGGGCATGTTTTTTACGAAGTGTGCTATTTCTTTTGATTTTCCACCTCTATATTTAATCATTGGATTCATAAAAACAGCCTCCTACGAATGCATAAACCACACCTTATTATATTTTACTACAATTAAATTGCTTTTTCTATGTGAAATATATATTTGTTTTATAAATTCATACAGCTTGTAAATGCAATTGTCCGAACATAAACATAAAGGACATTCCCCAGTAACTGCTTACTGAAAAATGTCCTATACATATCATTGATATTCGTGTTGTATACCGTTTGAAATCCGGCAGATTATCTCTTACTAAACTGCGGTGCACGACGAGCTGCTTTGAGACCGTATTTCTTACGCTCTTTCATACGAGGATCTCTTGTCAGGAAGCCTGCTTTCTTAAGTACAGGTCTGTATTCCGGATCTGCCTGAAGAAGCGCTCTTGCGATACCATGTCTTACAGCGCCTGCCTGACCTGTATATCCGCCGCCTTTTACAGTTACAAGTACGTCAAATTTCTCTACATTATCTGTAGCTACCAACGGCTGACGTACGATAACCTTAAGGGTTTCAAGTCCGAAATAATCGTCAATGCTTCTCTTATTAATTGTAATATCACCTTTTCCCGGTACTAAGTATACTCTGGCGATAGATTTTTTTCTTCTACCGGTTCCATAATATTTTACTGCTGATTTTGCCGATTTAGCCATTTTAATTTTCTCCTTTCAGTCCCTTTAATTAAAATGTTAATACTTCTGGTTTCTGAGCTGCATGTTCATGCTCAGGTCCTGCATACACATGAAGTTTCTTATACATTTGTCTTCCTAAAGGTCCTTTTGGAAGCATGCCCTTGACAGCATGTTCAACGACTCTCTCCGGATACTTCTGCATCATTTCTTTTAAAGTTGTCTCTTTCATACCACCTACATAATCTGAATGACGGTAATATATCTTCTGGTCAAGCTTCTTACCTGTCACTTTGATTTTCTCAGCATTAACAACGATTACATAATCGCCTGTATCCATGTGTGGTGTAAAAATCGGTTTGTTTTTACCTCTTAAAACTTTAGCAACCTCAGATGCAAGGCGTCCGAGTGTCATATCTGTAGCATCAACTACATACCATTTTCTTTCGATAGTAGCTGGACTAGCCATAAAAGTTTTCATTATTTTACCTCCGTGATAATCAATCCAATCTTATTGTTGATTGTCTTCTTTAATTGTTCTTATGTTCTAACATGCAGATGTCCGGCCACACTTATAAAACACTCAAACAATCCTATTATTACTATATTAAAATGTCTCATCGGGGCTATGATAAGGCATTTTTTATACTGTCACAGTAAAATATTATATTATACGCGTCCTGGCGTGTCAACCAGTTTTTTTAATATTTTCCATCATTTTTCATATAATATAATTATATCCTATTTATAAAAATTCATATTTCGCCAAAGTAAGCCCACATGCAGGCGCGGTCGGCCCCGCTGCGTTTCTGTCTTTTGCTTCCAGTATTCCTTTTATATCCTCAGGCTTAAGCCTTCCTCTTCCTACTTCCATCAAGGTTCCTGCCATAATTCTTACCATATTATAAAGAAAACCTCTGCCGGTTACCCTGATTGTAATAACATTATCAACCTTGCATACTTCTACACTCTCTACATGACGCACCGTATTTTCTACTTGGGTATCCGCGCTGCAAAAGCTCTTAAAATCATGCGTTCCGACAAAATATCCGACAGCCTCATGCATCCTTTCCACATCCAAAGGAACATAGGTAAAATATGAATATAATCGCTCTGTCGGCAGAGAAAACGTCGCATTATATATTCTATATTCGTAAGTCTTACGGCTGTCACAGTGTCTCGGATGAAAATCCGCCGCTACTTCCTCAGAGTCCTGAATCCTGATATCTTCGGGAAGTCTTGCATTAAGAGCATAAGCCACCTTTTCCGGAGGCATTAGGGAATTTGTATCAAATACGGCTATATTTTCTTTTGCATGCACACCCGAATCGGTTCTGCTTGCTCCTATGACTTCTATTTTTTCCTTAAAAAGTTCAGAAAGGCATCTGTTTAAGACGCCTTCTATTGTTTCGCCGTTAGGTTGTATCTGCCAGCCATGATAAGCGGTTCCGTCATAGGCTACTTTTAACATAATTCTTTTCATAATTTTTTATTACCATATCTTTTAATTTCTTATTTTTTAGCTCTTTTAAGAATTATTACAGAACAAACAACTACACACATACAATATATTCCCATCAAAATCATAGAAACTCTGCCTATAAAAAAGCCTATGGTAGAATTTATCGGAATACAAATGCCAAACCAACAGATAAAAGATAAAATAATCGATATAATCGGGTGTTTCTTTTTTACTAAAAAAACAATACTTATAATTCCGCACGCAATACCTGTACAAAACAGCAGTGCCAGTGTAATTAAAATTATCAATACTGCATCTTCCACAAGAATGCCGCCTTTCTGCTAAATATCATGTAACAACCCTAATTCCTATACATAGCGCAAGATAACATCCCAATACCAGATAGGCTATCCCATCACACCTTTTATACTTAAGCGGTTTCATTTTAGTTCTATGTTCACCGCCGCGGTAGCATCTTGCCTCCATAGCCATAGCAAGGTCGTTAGCCCGCCTGAATGCTGATATAAACAGCGGCACCAGCAGCGGTACAAGACTTTTTGCTTTCTTAATAAGATTTCCGCTCTCAAAATCCGCACCTCTGGCTATCTGAGCCTTCATAATCTTATCGGTCTCCTCTAACAGTACCGGTATGAAACGAAGCGCTATTGACATCATCATTGCCACTTCATGTACCGGAATTTTGAAAATCTTTAGTGGGCGCATAAGTCTTTCCATGCCGTCAGTCAGGTTGTTCGGCGTAGTCGTCAAAGTCATAACCGATGAGCCTATAATTAGAAATATCAGTCTTACCGCCATTAAAACCGCGGTTCGAAGTCCTTCCTTAGTGATCGTAATTTTCCATACGGAAACCAGAGCTTCACCCGGTGTAAGAAAAAGGTTAAATACAACCGTAATCAGCAAAAGGAAAACTATCGTCTTCATCCCTTTTACAATAAAACGAAACGGCACTTTCGATAATTTAATGACCACTGCCAGAAAAATTGCCGCCACGCAGTACCCCAAGGCATTATTCACAATAAAAAGCGAAATAATAAACGCAATGGTGGCTACAAGTTTTGCCCGCGGGTCCAATTTATGAATGACAGAATCTGCCTGATAATACTGGCCCAGTGTAATATCGCGTAACATATTATTACTTAACCCCTTTCACTCTAAGGATTTCATCCCTTGCTTCCAAAATAGTGGTAACCTCCGTATTTACCGGTAAGCCCCTTTCTTTAAGCGCCTGCATAATATAAGTAACCTGCGGTGCAGCCAGGCCGACCGCTTCGAGCTCTTTATAGTGCTTAAACACTTCCTTAGGCGCATTATCATAGAGCACGCTGCCTTTATTCATCACGATAATGCGCTCCACATATTTGGCAACATCTTCCATACTGTGGGATACCAGAATGACCGTAATCCCCATCTCATTATGCAGCTTTGCAATCTGGTCCAGAATTTCGTCGCGTCCTTTGGGGTCCAATCCGGCAGTAGGCTCATCCAAAACCAGAATATCAGGTTTCATGGCAAGTACGCCTGCTATTGCAACCCTTCTTTTCTGCCCTCCGGATAAATCAAAGGGTGACTGGTAAAAAAACTCATCCTCCAGTCCAACCTGCTTGAGCGCCTCGTAAGCACGAAGCTCCGTTTCTTTCTTAGAAAGCCCAAGATTTTTAGGACCGAAACAAACGTCGCTAAACACATCTATTTCAAACAACTGATGTTCCGGATACTGAAATACAAGCCCTACCTTGCTGCGCAGTTTCTTTTTATCAAAATCACTGTCATGAATGTCTTCCCCGTTAAAATAAATTGCGCCGCTTGTCGGTTTCAGCAGTCCGTTCAGATGCTGTACCAGCGTTGATTTACCGGAACCGGTATGCCCTATAAGTCCGATAAACTGATTATCGGGTATGACAAGATTGATGTCATTTAAAGCATGAACCGCAAGCTCGGTATCCCCTCCATATATATAATTCACATGGTCTAAAATTAAAGGCATAGTTTAAGTATCTCCCAAATTAAATCAAAGCATCTTATTATATCAAAGCATCTATAAGCTCGTCCGTTGTCAGAATCCCATCCGGAATTTTCATGCCGCTTTTTTGCAGCTCATGCGCCAATAAGGTAACCTGCGGAACATCAAGTCGAAGCTCCTTCAGACGTTCCACTTGTGAAAAAATCTCCTTTGGCGCACCTTCCATTGCAATTTTTCCCTTATCCATAACAAAAACTTTATCAGCATGGATAATTTCTTCCATATAGTGCGTAATCAGCAAAACTGTAATTCCCTCGGCAAGATTAAGGGCCCTCACCGCCCTTATTACTTCTTTTCTCCCGTTAGGGTCAAGCATTGCCGTAGGCTCATCCAAAATAATGCACTTAGGATGCATTGCAATGACTCCTGCAATAGAAACACGCTGCTTCTGCCCACCTGAAAGCTTATTAGGCGAATGTTTACGGAATTCGTACATTCCTACAGCTTTGAGACTTTCTTCCACGCGCTCCCATATCTCAGCAGTCGGCACGCCCATATTTTCAGGTCCGAATCCCACATCTTCTTCAACAACCTGACCGATTATCTGGTTATCGGGATTTTGAAAAACCATTCCCGCGTTCTGACGTACATCCCATAAATTTTTATCTTCTGATGTATCCATGCCATCCACCCATACGGTTCCTTCTGTCGGATAAAGAATTGCATTGATATGCTTGGCAAGCGTAGATTTTCCTGAACCGTTATGACCCAAAATCGCAACAAAATCTCCCTGTTTTACATCTAAGTCAACCTCGTCAACGGCTCTGGTTATGCCCTCTACATTGCCCTCATCGTCACGTCTTATATATTCAAATACTAATTTGTCTGTTTTAATAATTCCCATACATTGCTCCATTCCCGGACTGCGATGTTTGAATTGTAACAAAAATTGAGTATAATTACAAGTCATTCGTGTATCATATTGGAGAGTTTTATGGTAAACTAATGTGAGAAGATTCCTATTAAAGAGCGAGGAGAACAAGCATTAATGGACAATAAATATATACGTCAACTTTTAAAACCACTGTTTACTATAATGGCAATAATCATAGTCTGTTCCTTTCTTGTACGTATATTAATGGATTCAGAAACCTTATCTGATTATGCCGCCAAGAATCCCGAACTGGCATATGGTGATTCTGCTTCGCATATAGATGAAGATAAAGAAGCTGAACAAAAAGAGAGTGAAATGGGAACAAATAATACTGATAATGAAGGATTAAACAGCAAAGAAAACGTCGCAAATAACAATGCCGCACAGGACAGCACAAACGATACAGAAATCCAAGACAGCTCTCCCGGGGAAAATATTACGGAGGCGTCTTCATCTTCTCCAGACCGTATAGTTTATAAGGAAGGATTTTATTATGAACCATTAAATGAAGATATCAAAGCAAGAATTACCGGCATTTCCTATCCTGTATCGGAATCGGAAGCGTCTGCAATGGAAATTCCTGTTTTTAACACTTTAGAGGACGATGCAGTTCCTGCAATATCCTATGAGGATTTATCTTACCTATCCGTGCTGTATTATGATTTTAACAGAGAAGTACAGTCGGGTGAACTTATATGTAATAAAGGAATTGCAAGTGATTTAGCTGAAATTTTTTACGAATTATATATGAATGAATACCAAATTGAAAAAATCAGACTGATAGATGAGTATGACGCGGATGATACGGCTTCCATAACGGATAATAACACTTCCTGCTTTAATTACAGGGTTGTGGACGGCACTACTACCTTGTCCAAACACGCACTGGGCTGTGCCATTGATATCAATCCGTTTTACAACCCTTACGTTGTCTATAATAAAGACGGAAGCGGAGAAACTTATATATCTCCCCCCGGCAGTGAAATCTATGTTGACCGTTCCAAGGATTTTCCTTACAAAATAGACGAAAACGATTTGTGCTACAAACTTTTTAAGGCACATGGCTTTACATGGGGCGGCGTCTGGAACTCCTGCAAGGATTATCAGCATTTTCAGAAGGTTATAGACTAAATTATATCTTGATTCTAAACACAACGTTCTTATTGTATTTGCAGCAAAATGCAAATACAATAAGAACTCTTACAATTATATGCCTCTTTAAAACACAATTTTGTAATAGCATCTTGATGTGGTCTTAAAAACTATTAAATAAATCACCGCAAAGACTGCCACGGTTCCTATGAAACACTGAATAAACAATGCTGTATTTGACAGTCCGAATATCATCATTATCAGCTCTAACATCGGAAATGATGCAATAAGATGAATCACTGCGACAGTAATCGGCATGAAAAATACAGTACGCACCTGTACGTTGATAGCAGCCTTTACCTCGTCCCTGCTCATTCCCACTTTTGTCATAATGGCAAACCGCTCCCTGTCCTCGTAACCCTCTGATATCTGTTTATAGTAGATAATCAGAACAGTTATCATTAAGAACATGCTGCCCAGAAAAAGTCCGAGGAACAAAAATCCGCCATTCGTTTCCAGATACTCTTCGCGCTGTTCTGTTTTCGAATCAAGAAGGCTGACAGTAAAGCCTAAGTCTTCCCTGCAAGCATCCAGTGTTTCCCGCAGTGCGGATGCATAGGCTTTTCTCTCCGTTTCCGTACCATTCACTTCAGCCGTGATATGGTACACGCTGTCCGCCTCTCCCCTAATCCTGTCCAGTTCACTGTCATCCGCCACAATGGCATACAGCACATTGGTATCACCCAGAAAGTCTGCTATATCCATTTCTTGCTCCGGGCAATCTGTCAACCCTGCAACATGATATTCTTGTCCAAATATGTCTATACTGTCCCAGCCAAATTCATTTACTGCCGCGACAATCACGCTTCCATACGGAATTTCTCCAAGCTCCTGCCCTGTATATTTTTCATAGTCCGTTACAGTCATCGCATAAAGCATGCTCATTCCCGTAAAATCATAGGACGAATCATCATTGTCATAGATTTCTATCCTGTTTTCTTTATTGTGTGTCAATAACACGATATCCGTATATTCTGACACATCTGTCAGTTCTCTGTTTTGTCTTTCCGCCACCGTTTCAAGCTGTTTTACTATATAATTTTTCGCTGTGGCATCAGGCACACTCTTAAAGTAAACGGATAGCGTAATTTCCTTTTCAAACGCACTGTCCAGGGCATCTTCAATGCCCGCATACAGGCAGACAGTTGTCGAGACCATCACAAGTACCATCGTTGAGAGCACACATATATTGGCAAGACCGACGGCATTGCGCTTCATGCGGTACAGCATACCGGATACCGTGATAAAATGGGATGTTTTGTAATAATATTTTTTATTCCGTTTCTGCAGCTTCAGAAATGCGATACTCACTGTCATAAACAACTCATACGTTCCGGCAATCACTAAGATAACTGCCAGAAAGAATATATTTACCGCCTTGATTATATCCTGTGTAAAAATTGCAAGACAGTATCCAGCCACTATACACGCAACTCCAAACAACGCTGATATCCATTTTGCCTTCGGTTCACGCTCTCCCACATTGCCGGAATGTAATAGCTCAATGGGGTTTGTAAGCTTTACCTGTATAAAATTATACAGCAGCATCAGAACATAGATTACTGCAAAAAGCTCCACTGTCTGTAAGCAGCTCCAGCCTGACACATAAAACGGAATCTTTTCTGACAGTCCTGTCAGTTTATACAGAAACATTGTCAAAAGTTTATTGAAAACTATGCCGAATACAAGTCCGCCGCCAACCGAAGCAGCATACAGTATCACTGCCTCCCAAGCCATCACTTTTGCAATATGCTTTTTCTCCATACCGAGAATATTGTATACGCCAAGTTCCTTTTTACGTCGTTTCATCACAAAGCTGTTTGTGTAGAACAGAAAAACGCCTGCACATATTCCGACAATCACGACCCCCATGGTAAGCACACTTCCCACTATACCTGCACCGCGCATCATCTTCACGCCATCATTTCCCTTTATGGCGCGCATACAGTAAAACATCATGGCAGAAACGATTCCCACCAATATATAAGGCAGATAAAACTGTTTGTTATTTTTCAGATTTGTTACTGCCAGCCTGCAATATAAATGTTTCATATTAATCCTCCATTTCCCTGTGCCAGCGTCAGTGTGTCGGATATTTTTGTGTAAAGCAGTTCGTTTGTCAGATTTCCGCGGTACAGCTGGTGAAATACCTCCCCATCTTTTATGAAAAGGATGCGGTTTGCGTGACTTGCCGCAGTTGTACTGTGCGTTACCATTAGTATCGTCTGCCCGGCGCGGTTGATATCGCCAAATACATTAAGCAATCCCTCCGATGCTTTGGAATCGAGCGCCCCTGTCGGTTCGTCAGCGAGAATCAGATGTGGTTTTGTAATGATCGCACGCGCTACTGCCGTTCTCTGCTTTTGCCCGCCCGAAACTTCATATGGATATTTTGACAACAGCTCCTCGATACCAAGCCTCTTTGCAATCGGTTCAAGCGCTTGCTCCATATATGTTACATCTTTTCCCTGCAGCACCAGCGGAAGCAGTATGTTATCCCTCAGCGAAAAGTTATCAAGTAAATTAAAGTCCTGAAATACAAAACCGAGATTATCCCGCCGGAATGCAGACAATTCCTTTTCCCTGATCGCAGTCAGGTTCTTTCCGTTAATCAGCACCTCCCCCTTTGTCGGTCTGTCCAAAGATGCCAGTATATTTAAAAGTGTTGTCTTGCCTGAACCCGACTCGCCCATAATTGCCACATACTCGCCCTCCTCGACGGAAAAGTTCATATTTGAGAGCGCCTGTACTTTTGCACTCCCGAAGCGGGTTGAATAAATTTTGCCTACATTTTTTACTTCTAAAATTGCCATTTTGCTGCCATACTCCTTTCTAAAAAACGTTCAGTTCGTTTGCTTTTATCCTTTGTTTCTGATAAACCAAGTATAGCAAAAAGAGGAAATGTCAGCCATTTCATAAGCTTACATTTCCCCTTTATTTCTTACAGTTTTGTAAGTTATCTCCACCCTTGTCCCCTTCCCTATTTCAGAAGTGATATTTAGCCGGTGACCAAGTTTGTCCAGTATTGCCTTGCACAGATAGAGCCCTATTCCTGTAGAATACTTGTCTGCATGTCCATTATAACCGGTATAACCTTTTTCACAGATTCGCGGAAGGTCTTCGGCACTGATTCCGATGCCTGTATCTTCTATAATAATGCAGGCAGTATTGTCTGCGCTTTCTTCCAATGCTGCTGCAATACGCTCCACCTTTATCGTAATACCGCCCTGCTTTGTATACTTGATGGAATTTGACAAAAGCTGGTCAATCACAAATCCCAGCCACTTTTTGTCTGTCACAGCCATAATATCCTGCGGTTCGTAGGTCAGACGCAGTTTTTTGTGAATAAACTGTTTTGCATATTTATGGATGGAGCATTTTATCACCTCATCAAGCAGCACGCTCTCAATGACAAAATCATTTGTCTCGGCGCCAAGTCGCGTATATTGAAGTGCCATGTCAACATACTGCTCTATCCGAAAAAGTTCATTCTGCTTTTGATGTTCATTTGTGACACGCGTGTCATTTTCTTCAATATTGTCCAATTCTAAATAAGCGCTTATATTCTCATCAATTAACAGCTTTAACGCTGCTATCGGCGTTTTTATCTGATGTACCCACATGGAATAATATTCTGCCATGTCCTGCTGCCGGTTACGCATTTCATTTCGGATATGCTTGTTCTCCTCTGCAAGAATCGTGATACAGTTCTGGTACTGCCTCTCATACATGTATTCGGGGTTTTTCATGTCATCCGGTACTACCGTGATATTTTTTTGCATCTGCTCGAGCTGTCGAAAACTGTTGTAATGTCTGCTGTATCCCACTGCAATCGCTACTGCCGTTAAAAAAATACATAGCATAAGACCATATACAATCTCGAAAAGCGGTATCTCATTTAAAAGCATTGTGGCAGCTGCTGTCAATGCAATACACAGTATTACCGCAAGCCATCTTATATTTTCCTTGATATATGCAATAAAATATTTCATCTGTTTTTATCCTATTCTGTACCCGATGCCTTTTTTGGTCTGTATATAATCCTCAAGTCCGATGCTCTCAAGCTTTTTGCGCAGACGGTTCACATTCACCGACAATGTGTTCTCGTCCACGTAGCTGTCGCTTTCCCATAGCCTTGTCATCAGAGTATCTCTCGAAACGACTTTCTCCTTGTTTTCCATAAGTACTTGTAATATGCGAAGTTCATTTCTGGTAAGCTCCAGTTTCTCATCGCCATAAGTGAGCGTCGCCTCTGTCAGGTTCAACATCGCACCTTTATGCTCCAGTATAACACTCTGACTCACAAAATCATAGCTTCTCCTAAGCAATGCCTGTATCTTTGCTGTCAATACATCCATATCAAACGGTTTTGCAACAAAGTCATCGCCTCCCATATTCACTGCCATGACGATATTCATATTGTCAGATGCGGATGACAAAAATATAATCGGCACCTTGGAAACCTTCCGAATCTCGCTGCACCAGTGGTAACCGTTGTAAAACGGAAGCTTGATATCCATCAGTACAAGCTGCGGTGCAGCGCTTACATATTCAGGTATAATATTTGTAAAATCGTTTGCACAGATTACTTCGTAATCCCAGCTTTCCAGATGGCGCTTCAAACCGGCTGCTATCATTTCATCATCTTCGACTATAAAAATCTTGTACATATTCCTACTCCACTACTAAATTTTTGCTTGCGATTGCTCATCTATTCTCCTGAATATACTTATCGATTCTTTTAATTGCTTCATCATTCAAAAAATAAGAAATCTTCTTAAACTCCGAATAAGACATTGTTCCGCCTGCATATAAATAGTCAACCAGACATTGTTCCAATTCATCATCATTTAAGTACCATACGCACGCTTCCAATGTATCAAAAAAATCATAATTGGGCAATGATTTTATCAAATCCAGCTTTACTTCTCCGTCCAGATAAGGAATAATCCCAGACAATTCCTCTGCACTCAAAGGATTTCTTACTCCATTTTCTATAGCTTCCACTAAGTATTCGCCAGACAACTTTACATCAGAATACATAAAAACGTCGCAAAGTTCTTCTTTGTTAAATGGAACTCCTTGATTTAATAAGAGTTTAAATGCCTCGCTTACTTCTGTCTCCTCCATAAGGTAGATATGTGTCAACAGTGCATCTTTATCTGCATTTCCGGCCTTAAGCTCATCAATTAACTTATCAGCATACTCTTCATCCTTAGAATAGTAAATTTTTTCACATGATTTCTCATCCAATCCTGTGAAATTAACTCTCAATTCGTTAATCCTAGCCCCCTGACCTACTAGTTTAATTATATTGCGACCTTTTTTCATAGTAAGTGTTTGAGCAGTCTTCTCTCCACTCTCATTAATTGTAGACACCGAGCCATCAGGTGCAATATGCACTATTTTAAATCTTCCATCCTTTATTAAAAATTCCGAATCTATACCTATGTCAATATTATCAGAAGCATAAACAATTCTTACGCTGGATGAACCGTTAAATATAAAGCCGGACACCTTTATTTTATCGCCGCCTCCGCAATAACTATAAGCGATCCACTGGTCATGCATATCGTCCCCTGCAATTAAATTATCATCATCATAAACCTTCCATGCTGCTCCTGACTTATTTGCCTTTTCTCCTCTTAACAGGAAAGAATCCGCCGTCATATTAGTAATAACAGTACCTGTAGCTTTTTCATAATAATTTTCAATTTCATCATATATATTATCAGCTATGTCAAACGAAATATCTGCCGCCGCTTTTACTATATCACCGGCTATGTCATAAGAAGCATCCACTGTTTCTGACATATAATCATCTTCAAATCTCACACTGCCACATGCGCCAAGGCATAATATACATATCAAAAGGCACATTGAAATACAAACTTTAAATACCGTTTGCTTTTTATAATCAATAATCCCTTTTAAGCGCTTCTTTAAGTTACTTTTTTCGCTCATAAATGTGGTGGAAAATCCGGTTTTCATAAATGCGACATTTTTCTGTGCGCAGTTAAGAAGAAGATTCCCATAAATTTTCATTCCATCCTTGCTCAGATAATTAAGAACAGCCTCATCACACGATAGCTCACAGTCAATATTTATTCTTCTGTCAATCAGATATAAGAGCGGATTAAACCAATGGACACAAAGCAATATCTGGTATATCCATTTATACCATAAATCTTTCCTTTTTATGTGTACATATTCATGATGCAGCGTAAGCTTAAGTTCCGATAACGTTCTTTCCTCCTTAGATAAAACGATTATAGGTCTGAATAAACCAACTGTAACTGCTGTTGAAAAAGTATCGCTCTCATAAATCATGGGGAGCTTACTTATCTTAAGCATTTCTGATAATTCCCATGTAACCCCGGCGATATACTTATCTGTGCATGGTGTTGAATTCTTTTTGACATAATTAATAAAATAAAAGTATTTACACAGCTTTATTGACAATGCAATAATAACTCCTGCTAACCATATTGCCACTATAATATTAATTGGTGTAAGTGTAGGTTTTGCGACGTTATTTGATATCGAAGGCAATAAAGACATATCAGCATCCAATGCCTCCTCTATTGGTACTGAAGGTACATCTATAGCTGCGCTTTCTGATAATGCTGTTTCATCATCCATAAGCGAATCTCCCATACTACCGATTGCGCCCTTTTGCCCTCCCACTCCTGCTTCTATATTTGAGGCCTGTAACCAATTCATATCCAGCTTGATACTATTCAAGCCAAGCCATTCAAAATTTATCGGCAATGCCAGCCTTACGACCAACAGAAGCCATATATAGTAATTCCATCTTTTAGAAAGCACTCTCTCCGTCAACGGGTGTATAAGTAATAATATCAATCCTAATAGTGCCCCTGACAAAGACAAT
This sequence comes from uncultured Lachnospiraceae bacterium, assembly GCA_947174705.1. Taxonomy (GTDB): domain Bacteria; phylum Bacillota; class Clostridia; order Lachnospirales; family Lachnospiraceae; genus UBA3282. The sequence goes on along the minus strand of CAMWKB010000008.1, from coordinate 9,712 downwards.
GATAATATTGTTATAAAAAGCTGCTGCAATTCTATATTTATCACTATAACCCCTCCATTCCTAATTCATATTCTTATTAAAATACTCCCGAAGCTCTTCAATATCATCTTTTGATAATGCATCGCTGTCGATTAAAGCGGCCGCCAGACTGCTTGTACTGCCCTTAAAAAACTTTTCTACAAAACTCTTTGTTTCTTCCTTTACATATTCATCACGCTTAATACATGGCGCATAATAATATACCTCTCGTTTCTCCTGAGTTATAACGCCTTTTTTAAACAATCTGTTTATTAAAGTCAATACTGTCGTTCTTTCCCAGCTCTTATTTTCATTTAGTACGGCACGTATCTCATTTGCATTCAGGGCATGATCAACAGCCCATAACACCTCTAATATTTCCAACTCTGAATCGGAAACCGTTATTTTTCTATCCATTCTTATTCTCTCCTTCTGCCTTCTCATCTTTACTTGATAACATCACTTAGTAATTGCTGTTCTATCACGTCTACTTTTGTAGACAATTTAAGTTTACATCTGTAGACATAATATGTCAAGGAAAAAATAAATTTAAATCATTCTTAACGACAAAGCAATTTTTGCATTCAAAGATAAATTCACAGAATAACATAAAAACAGAGCATGTTCTAAAACATGCTCTGCTAATAAAATACATTTATAATACTATTTAAATTAATCTGCGCAATTCAAATTATACTAATTCAAGTACAACTTCCATTGCTGCGTCACCCTTACGAGGACCAATCTTAATAATTCTTGTATAACCACCGTTACGGTTTGCATATTTCGGTCCGTACTCGTCAAAAAGTTTTGCAACCAAGTCAATCTGCTTGGTTCCTCTCTTCTTGCCGGCATTGGTCTCAGGAACTTCAGTTACAGGATATAGAACTCTCAATATCTGTCTTCTTACATGAAGTCTTGAAGGCATATCCTTCTTGATTTCCTTCTCCACTGTGTCATATACGGTAACTTTCTTGCCGTCTACAACTTCTTTTACTCTCTTACCGTCTTTATCCTTACGTGGAACCTTTGCGTTTACCTTAACGGTTTCATAATTATCTCTTTCTTTTACAGCCATTGCAATCAAAGGTTCTACTACCTTACGAACTTCTTTAGCTCTTGCCTCTGTTGTAATGATTTTGCCGTTATACAGAAGATTAGTTACCTGATTTCTCAGTAATGCTTTTCTCTGGTCTGATCTTCTTCCAAGTTTTCTGTACTTTGCCATAATAGGCTCCTTTCCTGCGCGCTCTTTGGTCTTACCGCATATAATGCCAAACACAAATTATATTTTAAGCTTCATCACTTGGATTTAACTGAAGCCCCAACTCTTTGAGTTTAGCTAAAACCTCTTCCAAAGACTTACGTCCTAAGTTACGGACTTTCATCATATCCTCGGAAGTTTTATTAGTCAATTCCTCAACAGTATTGATACCCGCTCTTTTTAAGCAATTATAGGAACGAACAGATAATTCAAGTTCATCAATGCTCATTTCCAATACTTTCTCTTTTTCATCATCTTCTTTTTCAACCATAACTTCTGCAGTCTTGGCATTCTCAGATAAATCAATGAAAAGGCTTAAATGTTCGCTAAGTACTTTTGCAGCTAAACTAACCGCTTCGTCAGGAACAAGCGTTCCATTAGTATAAACATCCAGTGTCAGTTTGTCAAAATCAGTAATCTGACCTACACGAGTGTTTTCTACGGTCACATTAACTCTCTCAACAGGTGTATAAATAGAATCTACTGCAATGACGCCAATAGGTAAATCTTCGGACTTATTTTTGTCAGAGCTTACGTATCCTCTTCCCTTTGTGATAGTCAATTCCATATACAATTTAGTATCTTTACCGCTTAAAGTAGCGATTACCAAATCAGGATTTAAAATCTCAATGTCCTGATTAACCTGAATATCGGACGCCCTTACAATTCCTTCACCCTCATATTCAATATATGCGGTCTTAGGCTCATTAGTCTCGCTGGTATTTCTGATTGCAAGACTCTTGATATTCATGATAATTTCAGTAACATCCTCTTTTACGCCCGGAATGGAGCTGAACTCATGTAAAACGCCTTCAATTTTCACCTGGCTTACAGCTGCGCCGGGTAAAGAAGAAAGCATAATTCTCCTCAAAGAATTACCAAGGGTAATACCATAACCTCTTTCCAGTGGTTCTACTACAAATTTACCGTATTTTTTGTCTTCAGAGATTTCTACAACTTCAATATTTGGTCTTTCAAAATCAAACACTGCAAATACCCTCCTTTACGAACAATAATAAAACTGCTTATCCTATTTTATTATTTAGAATACAACTCGACGATAAGCATTTCATCTACAGGAACGTCAATCATCTCTCTTGTAGGAAGATATTTTACGGTTGCCTTTGCTGCTTCCTGATCTACATCCAGCCACTCCGGAACCAATCTTCCTCCTGTTACTTCGAGGATATCTTTATATCTCTGTAAAGACTTAGATTTTTCCCTTACTTCAATTACATCTCCGGCTTTTACCAAGTAAGAAGGGATATTAACGGCCTTACCGTTTACCAGAAAATGTTTATGTCCAACAACCTGTCTTGCCTCTCTTCTTGTTCTTGCAAAACCCATTCTGAAAACTACGTTATCGAGTCTGCTCTCAAGCATAACCATCAGGTTTTCACCTGTCATGCCTTTCATTCTCTCAGCCTTTTTATAATAGTTTCTGAAGGGTTTCTCAAGTACTCCATAGATAAATTTAGCTTTCTGTTTTTCTCTCAACTGAAGACCATATTCACTAATCTTTTTACCAGCTCTTGCTGATGTTCTTTTTGACTTCTTATCATATCCTAAATAAGTAGGATCTAAATCGAGGGATCTGCATCTTTTCAATACAGGAACTCTATTTACTGCCATATCCGGCTCCTTTCTTTGAGGTCTCACCTCATCCTATTGTTTACAGTACCATAATCTACGGTACTTTCATCCAACTCTTTTGCTCGTCTTTATTATACGCGGCGACGCTTAGGCGGACGGCATCCGTTATGAGGTACCGGAGTTACGTCGCGGATACTTGTAACTTCAAGTCCGCATGCCTGAAGTGCACGAATTGCCGCTTCACGACCTGAACCAGGTCCTTTTACCATAACATCAACGGTTTTTAAACCATGAATCAACGCAGCTTTGGTAGCTGTTTCTGCTGCCATCTGTGCTGCATATGGAGTAGATTTCCTTGAACCTCTAAAACCAAGACCGCCTGCACTTGCCCAGCTTAAAGCATTACCTTCGTTATCTGTTAAGGTAACGATTGTATTGTTAAAAGAAGACTGAATATGTGCCTGTCCATGTTCAACGTTTTTCTTTACACGCTTTTTTGTTACTTTTTTTGCAACTTTCTTAGCCATAATAAACTAACCTACTTTCTCCTAATAATTATTTCTTCTTATTTGCAACCGTACGCTTGGGACCTTTTCTTGTTCTTGCATTGGTCTTAGTTTTCTGACCACGAACAGGAAGTCCTTTCCTGTGACGGATTCCTCTGTAGCATCCAATTTCCTGAAGTCTCTTGATGTTTAAGGCAATCTCTCTTCTCAAATCACCTTCTACCATGTAATCTTTTTCGATTACCTCTGCAAGTCTCTTAACCTCATCATCGGTTAATTCTCTGACACGAGTGTCAGGATTAACATTTGCTGCTTTCAGAATTTTGTTTGAACTTACTCTTCCAATCCCGTAGATATAGGTTAAACCAATCTCTACACGTTTCTCTCTGGGTAAGTCAACACCTGCAATACGAGCCATTTACATTTCCTCCATTTCATACTTAAAGTAAGTTCTCTCACTTTTACTAATTGACTGAGGAAGATTTTTCAACCTTCCCAATCGGAGCAAAATCTTCCGATCTTTCCAAACATTTTGGTATCAAAAAGTAATCACCTGTAGGCTCTTCCATCTATATTATAATCAGTATCATCAAAGTATAAATGACACTGCAGCCGCTCATAATTAGTTGGACAAGAACCCCTTTTATCAATATCTTCTAATATGATAATAAATCGGGATTAACCTTGTACCTGCTTATGTTTTGGATTCTCACAAATTACTCTGATTTTGCCTTTTCTTTTAATGATTTTGCACTTTTCGCACATCGGTTTTACTGATGATCTAACCTTCATGTTAAACCCTCCTTTCAAAAAAGACCGAATTACATTATAACACGTATATTTCCTTTATTCAAGCATTTTTTGGTAATTTATTTACCAATTTGTGTACCAAATTTGTTTATTTATCTCTCCAAATAATTCTTCCCTTGGAAAGGTCGTATGGAGACAATTCCAAAGTCACCTTATCTCCCGGTAAGATACGTATAAAATTCTGACGAAGTTTACCGCTTATATGCGCCAATACTACATGCCCGTTTTCCAGTTCTACCTGAAACATAGTATTTGGTAATTTCTCAATTACAGTTCCTTCAATTTCAATTACATCAGCTTTTGACATTTCATACCTCCTTTAACTATTCATATCTGCCTTATATTTCTGAATGAATTTACGAATTACTATATCATCGGCGTCTCCTGACTTAATAATATCAGCCAAATCGTTATCCGGACATTTTTTAATAATCTGAATATGCTTCTTATTCTTTTTCTTAGGCTTTTCCAATGTCCTGATTTTGCCGTCAACTAAATATATATATTCAGTTTCTTCTTTTATTATGACATAAACCGTACCAACGTCATGTCCTGCCTTAGAAGTGGCTAACATTCCTGTCATTTCCATACCTCTTGCTCTTTATCATTCCTGACGCTATTTAACAAGCGTCAGGATTTCCGGTTCGGAGTCCGTAATAAGAATCGTATTTTCATAATGTGCCGAATATGCCCCGTCGGCCGTTACAACCGTCCAGTCATCATCCAGCCATTCCACATCTCCTGTTCCCATATTTATCATCGGTTCAACTGCCAGTGTCATACCCGCCTCTAAACGTGGGCCCCTTCGCCTCTGCCTAAAGTTCGGAATCTGTGGTTCTTCGTGAAGTTTTGTTCCTATTCCATGACCTACCAGATCTCTTACTATTCCGTAGCCAAAAGAAGTCACATAGGCATCTATTGCATTGGAAATATCAAAAAGATGCTGTCCTGCTTTTGCCATTTTAATTCCCTCAAAAAAGCTCTGCTTAGTGACCTTGATAAGTTTTTCCGCTTCCGGACTAATCTTACCTACCGCATGTGTCCTTGCAGCATCGGAATGATATCCTTTATATATAAGTCCTGCATCCAGACTTACAATATCTCCCTCCTGCAAAATATGGTCTCTGCGGGGTATGCCATGAACAACTTCATTATTGACAGATACGCAGATTGAAGCCGGATATCCCTGGTAATTAAGAAAATTAGGAACACATCCAAAGCTTCTGATCAGTTTTTCCCCCAGCTCATCAATATCCTTCGTGGAGATTCCAGGCCTTATTGCTTTACCAAGCTCATCATGCACAATAGCAAGCAATCTGCCCGATTCACGCATCAATTCTATTTCCCTGGCAGATTTAATTGTAACAGACATTTTTTTAAACCACACCTTCTTATGATAATATTGCGGTAATTGCAGCAAATACGTCTTTCATATCTACCGTACCGTCAACAGTCTTAAGCACGCCCTTCTTTGTATAAAAATCTATAAGAGGCTGCGTCTGCTTATGATAAACATCCAGACGGTTCTTTACCGTTTCTTCCTTATCATCATCACGAAGTACCAATTCTTTTCCACATCTGTCACAAATGCCTTCTTTTTTGGGCGGAACATGCTCAATATGGTATGTTGCACCGCAGGAAAGACAAGCACGTCTTCCTGACATTCTTCTGATTATATTTTCATCCGGTACATCCACATTGATTGCGTAATCAATCTTCTCGCCAATTTCATTAAGAGCGTTGTCCAAAACTTCCGCCTGCGGAATAGTTCTCGGAAAACCGTCTAAAACATAACCGTTTTTGCAATCATCCTTAGCAACTCTGTCTAATAAGATCTTTACTGTAAGTTCATCGGGAACAAGCGCTCCCTGATCCATATATTTCTTGGCTTCCATACCAAGTTCCGTACCGTTTTTTACATTTTCCCTAAAAATATCTCCTGTCGAAATATGCGGTATCTCATATTTATCTGCAATCATCTGTGCCTGTGTTCCTTTTCCGGCTCCAGGTGCACCTAACATAATAATTTTCATAACTTATCTCCTTTATGTGAGAAAGATGCCGCAAAACGACATCTTCCTTCATATTAGTCATTTAAAAAGCCTTTATAATTACGAACCATCATCTGAGATTCAATCTGCTTAATTGTCTCTAAAACAACACTCACGATAATGATTAAGCTTGTTCCACCGAATGATACACTCGCATGGAATATACCATTAAAGAAATACGGAACTACACATACAATAGTAAGTCCTACCGCACCTATGAAGATGATGTAATTCAGTATTTTGGTAAGATAATCGCTGGTAGGCTTACCCGGACGTATACCAGGAATAAAACCGCCCTGCTTCTTCATATTATCAGCGATTTCAAGCGGATTAAAAGTAATTGAGGTATAGAAGTATGCAAAGAAAATAACCAATACAATATATACCACCAATCCGATTGAATAAACCGGCTGAGTAGGATTGCACCAATAACTTGAATTCAATCCTCTTAAAATTTCTGCCCACACGCCTGTTCCACTTTGAACATTAAACAGTGAACAAACGATAATTGGAAGCTGCATCAATGAAGATGCAAAGATAACAGGAATAACACCTGCAGTATTAATCTTTAACGGAATACTGGAAGTCTGACCACCTACAGTCTTTCTTCCCTGTATCTTTTTAGCATACTGTACCGGAATCTTCCTGACGCCGTCATTCAATACAATGACAAGCACTACCATTCCGACAATAATTGCAAGTATGATTACAGCAGCCACAACAGCTCTTGCAATAGGTCTGCCTAAAACAAACTGTTCAAACAAAGTTGCAATGTCATTAGGCATACGTGAAAGAATATTAATAGTCAGGACGATGGAAATACCGTTTCCCACACCGTTTTCCGTAATTCTTTCACCGACCCACATAAGGAATGCGCTTCCTGCAGTCAAAGCTGCAATTACAGTAATAACATTGACTACATTATAAGTCTGTAACAGTCCCTGACGACCGAAGCCAATAGCCATAGCCGCTGATTCAATAAGTGAAAGTCCAACTGTTACATAACGTGTGATTGATGCAATTTTCTTTCTTCCATCCTCGCCGTCACGCTGCATTTCTTCTAATTTGGGAATTGCAATCGTAAGCAGCTGCATAATAATTGAGGATGTGATATATGGTGTAATATTCAATGCCAAAATAGACATATTTAAAAACGAACCACCCGTAAAGGCATCAAAAAAGTTAAATGCATCGCCGGTCTGCTGCGCAAACCAATTTGCAAAATAGGACCTGTTAACACCAGGTACCGGAAGCTGTGAGCCAAGACGAATCACAACTAACATTGCAAATGTAAAAAATATCTTTTTTCTTAATTCTTTTATTTTAAATGCATTCTTTAGAGTTGTAAACATTACATCACCTCTGCTGTTCCGCCAAGTGCCTCGATTTTTTCTTTAGCAGATGCACTATATGCATTTACTTTTACATCGAGCTTCTTAGTCAATTCTCCATTTCCAAGAATCTTTACTCCATCACGAGGATTCTTAACGATTCCTTTTTCGATCAATGTATCTACATCAACGGTTGTTCCGTTGTCGAATACTTCCAATGCACTTAAATTAATAGCTACGATTTCTTTAGAGTTCCTGCACTTGAAGCCTCTCTTTGGAATACGTCTGTATAATGGCATCTGTCCACCTTCGAAACCTATTCTCGGTGCACCGGAACGAGCTTTCTGTCCCTTATGTCCCTTACCAGCAGTCTTGCCGTTTCCTGAACCATGTCCACGACCTCTTCTAAAATTATCACTGTGTTTAGAACCTCTTGCAGGTCTTAAATTAGATAATTCCATTTTCTGGCACCTCCTTCTGTTTTTATTATGCTTCTTCCACTTTGACCATATGTCTTACACACTGAATCTGCCCCTTTGTAGCTCCGTTATCGGGTAATTCAACGGTCTGTCCTATTTTTCTAAGTCCCATTGCTTCTATTGTAGCTCTGGCCTTTGGAACCTGACCAATGGTCGATTTAATCAAAGTTATTTTTAATTTCTTTTCTGACTTTGCTGCCATCTTTTTTTCTCCTTCCTAAGAACAATGTCTAGCAATATAATAATTCAAATTATATATTAAGACATAACTTCCTCTACAGATTTTCCGCGGTTCCTAGCAACTTCTTCAGGAGTTTTCAACTGGCTTAATCCTGCAATCGTAGCAAGTACGACATTCTGTTTATTGTTGGAACCCAAAGATTTAGTACGGATATTAGAGATGCCCGCAAGCTCACATACAACACGAGCCGGTCCACCTGCTATAATACCGGTACCTTCCGGAGCCCTCTTAAGCAATACTGAAGCAGAACCAAATTTTCCGATAAAATCATGTGTAATACTGTGATTAGGGTCAAGGGCAACAGATACTAAATTCTTAATTGCATCCTCTTTTCCCTTACGAATAGCCTCCGGAATTTCAGTTGCTTTTCCCAAGCCTGCACCTACGTGTCCGTTACCATCACCTACGACTACCAAAGCTGTGAAACGGAAGTTACGACCACCTTTTACAACCTTAGTAACACGCTTTATAGTTACAACTTTTTCAGTCAATTCCAACTGACTGGGATCTATGATTGTACGTCTCATGTGATTTTCTCTCCCTTCCTAGAATTCTAATCCAGCTTCTCTGGCTGCATCAGCTAATGCTGCAATTTTTCCATGGTATATAAAGCCGCCTCTATCAAATACAACCGTTTTAATACCTTTTTCAACCGCTCTCTTAGCAATTACTGTTCCTAAATATGCTGCTGCATCAACATTATTGGTTTTCTCAAGTTCAGCTTTTACATCTTTTTCAAGTGTAGAAGCTGATACTAATGTATTTCCAACTGTATCATCAATAATTTGAGCATACATATGATTATTACTTCTGAACACAGCCAAACGTGGTCTCTGCGCAGTACCACTTAAACGGTTACGCATTCTTCTGTGTTTCTTAACACGAACTTTTTGTCTTGATTCTTTACTAACCATTTTCATACTCTCCTTATCTGTTATTTCTTACCAGTCTTACCAACTTTACGTCTTATAACTTCATCAGCATATTTAATACCCTTGCCCTTATAAGGCTCCGGTCTTCTCTTATCTCTGATTTCAGCAGCGAATTGGCCAACTTTTTCTTTATCAATACCCTTAACGATGATTACGTTCTGACCTTCCATGACAGTTTCAATGCCTTCAGGATCAGTCATCTCTACCGGATGAGAGTAACCTAAATTCAAAGTTAAAACTTTTCCGGATTTGGATGCTCTGTAACCAACACCGTTAACTTCAAGTTTCTTCTCATATCCTGCGGTAACACCGACAACCATGTTGTTAAGCAATGTTCTTGTAAGACCGTGTAAAGATTTCATTTTCTTTAAATCATTAGGTCTTGAAACAAGTATTTCTGTGCCTTCTATCTTGATTTCCATCTCAGCAGGCAGCACTCTCTCAAGTGTTCCCTTAGGACCTTTTACAGTCACTTTATTATTTTCTG
>CAMWKB010000007.1 GCA_947174705.1 uncultured Lachnospiraceae bacterium | reverse complement strand
CTGGAGGAGATTTACACGCTTTTAAAGAAAATTTATATGCAGGGAAGTGGAAGGATGAGTGACATTCAAAAAGGGGGGAAGAGTGAGAAATGAATGATTTAAAAAAATTATTCAAAAGAGACCGGTTTTACTGGGGAATCATGATGGTGGTCATGACGTTAGTGGTAATTTATATGTTGTCGAATGTATATGGTTTGGAGCATAGTCATAGATTATTCCACTTAGAGGATTACTTAGAAAGTTCGCAGTACCTACATGGACTTTGGGATACCTATCCGGAGCTGCGTGATTCAGACAGTGCCTATTTAGATGATATTATTTCGTATTTGTTCTTGGAACGTATGGTGTTTGTGACCGTGATAGCGGCATTTATTGCGCAGGCAGTAAGACTGCTGGTACAGGAGACCAGGAATCGCACAGAAGTGCTGCGCACATTTCCTGTAAAGTCACGCAATTTACTGACTTGCCATTATCTTAGCGGATTGCTTATGTTAGTAATTCCTCTACTGATACAAGCAACAATCATACGACTGAATATACTGTATGTAGAAAAAAACACTGACTTTATTTTTTCTAATAAAGAGCAGATTTGGACTTATGCGGGGAAAGCCGTGATCATATTTATGCTGTACTATTCGCTGCTGATATTTTGTAAAAATGTGACAAATCATGTTCCGGGAACAATCTTTACTTTTATTGTAGTAAAAATTGCTATGGAGGTGCTGGCCGGTCATTATTTGGATATGTATTGTACTAACTTATCAGATAATAGCATCTCAAATTGGGTATTTTGGTCAATCGTCACAGTTGTTTTAATACTTCTCTCCTACATTGCGGATCAGAAAAAGGATTGCGCCAGAAATGGATTTTATGCTTTTGATATCGTACATTGGGTGACGATGGTAATAGTATTAATCGAAATATATTTTATATTTTATGGTGTACATGGAGATATACCCAAAACGGTGTCAATCTTTGTGTCGATTGCAGCTTCCGTGATGATTACTACAGGTGTACATTTTATCGTTAAACCGAAAATCTAATTTACCGTAGTCGGCGGACAGTCGGGCGTAATCGCTTCGGAAGGGAGGTTACCATGTTTCGATTAGCTTTCTGTTATGTTAAAAAGATGAGAAGAAATACTCTCATTTGTATCATCGGCATTGCTATATCCATCATGCTGCTGTTTTCGCTGGTTCAGATAGGAGAATTAATAATCGGCAATTACAAAAATATGATCCTGTCAAGTTCCAACTATGATTATATCATTAAGGGGATGGATAAGGAAACCTCGGACGAGATACACAAGGCTTATCAGTCGCGATGGCGGATGACACAAGCCATATTTTGTGCAGAAAGTCCAGAGAATGCCGCCATATGCCATTACGTGGTCGGAGCAGACGGGGACTGGATGAATGTATTCCAGATTGAGCTGTTAGAAGGGGCAGCACCCACAGGAGACAGGGAAATCTGCCTGGAGCAGTTCTATGCTGTGGATAAGGGAATCCGGGTCGGAGATATAATTTCCCTCCCTCTGGAAATAGGATACACGGCAGAGATAACAGCGGATTTTGTGGTGTCGGGGATTATTTCCAATACGCCTGACTATCATGCAGGAAGTTTTATGTTCGTGTCGATAGATGCAGCAGAGAATATTCTGCAGGGCATAGACCGTAAACAGCTGGATGAAGCCCCTGACTACGTGGAATACATACTGATGAACAGCAATGGGTTTCCCGATGAGGAAGACAGTTCTGAACTCTATTCCCATATTTTTGAAACATATGGGAAGGATGTATTTGTAAATATTCAGGTGAATGACAGGAAGCTGGAACTGGAAAGTGACCGGGGTCTATACCATGGTATATCTTTGATAATCTGGGGTATTGTTGCTTTTATAGCAGTGGTCATGACCATTTTCATCTATTACATGATGCAGATCGGTTTTCAGGCAAAAATGGATCAGTACGGGACTATGAGGGCTTTGGGGAGCAGCAATGCAAAAATAGGCAGGATGATTATCAGCGAACTGTTTATATACGGATGTGTAGGAATGGTTCTGGGAAACCTGGCGGGGATTATCTTTAATAAGATATTTGCCAAAATGATCATCAGGATCTTTGTGGGGGAGCGTATTGAACGGATTCAGACGTCTTATCAGATGGTGCTCTATGTTGTAGGCATTGTAGCCTTGTCAATGATTGTGGTTTATCTGAGAATTATGCTGGAACTCATGAAGAAAAACCCCATTGAGCTGCTCCATAACACCGATGATGTGATAAAGAAAAAAATATTCAACTGTAAGAATGACATAGCGGATATGGCGGTCAACAACATCTTCCGGAATAAAAGGAGCAGCAGCGCTCTCCTTGTGACAATGACTCTGGCATTTTTGACGGTGCTCTTATTAGGCAACGGTCTGGGCTCCATTTCCTTTGAATTCGGGAATACCATGTTTGCCTTTGCGGATTTGGAAGTGACTGTAATGCCGGATTTAGAAATGCTGCTGGGGCAGTCAGGGATAGAAGAGGAAGCACTTCAGGCGCTAAAACAGTATGCGGACGAGGTTTACTATCAGGGGGGAACGGAATATACCGCCTACGACGACAATACGGAATTACAGGTAAGAGTATGGATCTACAGTCAGAATCTGATGGAGCAGTTAATTCGGCTGCAGCATCTGAATCAGGGAACCCATGTAGTGTTTACCGGTCCGGATGAGCAGGCTCTGAAGGGGAAACAAATCATCATGAAAGATGGAAGCGGGCGTAGTATTTCTGTGGAAATCGATGCTGCCATAGAGGGGGGATTGCCGAATTTGGCAGGGCAGACAGTAACGGGAATGCCTCTCATTATTATTGGGGAAGACTATGCCAGGGAGCTTTTGGGGAAAGAACCGAAGTGGGTGGATGTGTATCTTTCGGGGAAGAATATGACTGCAGAAGATGTTGAAAAGATTGTTTCTGCAGATAAGTACATTGTCTATGATTTTTCCAGTATTATGGGTGAGGAAGTCACGCAGATGCAGATGATACTAATCCTCTTTGCATACATGATGGTAGCTTTGATGGGGCTGGTGGTCTTTATGATTACATCCATTGTCAAGCAAAACTTTGAGCACAGGAGAAAAGAAATCGGCATGATGCGGGCAATCGGAGCAAGCCGGAAGAGGATGGAGTTTATGCTGTGCGGGGAGGTTTTCCTGCTTGTGACCGCCGCCTGCGTGGCTGCATCAGTCTTTGCCGCACCGGTATCCATGTATGTGTATAAAATAATCAACGAGAAAGCAGGTATGGATGCAACGGGTTACCTGACAGGAATTCCCGTAATATTACTGCTCTGCGGCGTTGTAATATATGGAAATGTCAGAAAATGTATGAAAGAAAAGACAATGGAACTGTTAAGGAATGAGGGATGATTATGGCCATCATAGAAGTACAGGGATTAACAAAATCTTATCAGGACGGAGAAGTAAAGAATGAGATTTTCCGGAATATTGACTTATGTATAGAAGATGAAAAATTTGCAGCTATCATCGGGAAAAGCGGTTCCGGGAAGAGTACGCTCTTAAATATCTTAAGCGGCCTGGACTCTGCAGATGCGGGGGAGGTCATAGTCGGCGGAAAGAAAATACATCTGATGAAGGACAAGGAACTGTCCGCATACAGGTCTAAGGATATCGGTTTTGTATTCCAGAGTTTTCATCTGATACCTGTTCTTTCGGTATGGGAAAATATCATTCTTCCCATTCAATTTGCAGGAATGTCTGTCGATGTGAAATATGTGGAAGAGTTAATGGAAATGCTTGAAATTACAGAAAAAAGGAATGCCCTGCCAGCCACCCTGTCAGGAGGACAGCAGCAGAGGGTAGCCATTGCAAGGGCACTGGCAAACAAACCGTTTCTCGTCTTTGCGGACGAACCCACTGGAAATTTGGATACCGAAACGGGTAACAAGGTGTTTGAACTTTTGGTTAATGGGATAAGGCGGTACCACCAGACCTTGGTTATGGTGACGCATGATATGGATATTGCGAAGCATGCGGATATAGTTGTTAAGATGGAGGAGTTGAAAAATATGAAGAGAGGTTACAATGAGCAAGGACAGTAAGGCGAATTGGCTGCAGGAACGGAAAGTGTCGGGCAGGATGATTAAGAGCATTGCATCTAAGTTGTATCATGCAGACAGTCGACGGAACATCACCGCTATTGTGGCAATCGCATTGTCGGCAATGCTTGTTGTTGTGGCCTTTTCCACCATCATGTCAATCACAACGCTGACGAGACGTAACCAGCAGATGACGTTTGGCTCGCAGGCAGAAGGTGTCTACATGTATTGTCCAAGCGTGTACTGGCCTGAATTATTACGGGAGAGCGGCTATTTTGATGATGTAACATATGCGGTGTATATGGGAACTTATGAGACGGACATGGCGCAGGAGGGCGGAAATTATTTTCTTTATACCGATGAAAGGACTGCCGGATGGAATTTCAATGAAGTAACGGAAGGAAGATGGCCACAGAGAGATGGCGAGATTGTGGTGGACGAGCGTTTTGTCGAAAACCATGACGGGAATGTCCATGTAGGAGACGTTATTCCCATCAAGCTGATAATGGCGGCGCAGGAGGTGGAACAGGATGTGGTGGTCTGCGGAATCTGTACCGCCAATGATGCACTGGATGAAGCAAGAATCTACGTATCCGAAGAGTTTTTTGTAAGGGATTATAGTGGTTTCAGGCTGGAAACTTACTGCCGCTTTGAGAACGGAAAGTATACCGACGAGGATTTGGCGGGGATTTTGAATGAGGTCTTATCCCGGGAGTATGAGGCTCGTGGACTTGTATATCAGAAGTGGGAACCGCTTACAGCAATAAATCCGGCGGCAGGTGATAAGTTGAGTGCGGGCACGATGGCTCTTCTGAGCGGCTTGATCACGCTCACCATAATCTGTGCAGGATTGATGGTCTATACTATTTATTATATTTCCACTGTCAAAAATGTAGTGCAGTATGGACAACTGAAGCTGATTGGCGTGACGGAGAAACAGATCAGGAGTATTGTGCGTTGTCACGCTTTCAGGCAGTATGTGACGGGGCTTCCCATAGGGTGTCTGACAGGAGTTATATTTGGGCATGTGCTGATGCCGGTTATGGCGTCCTATTCGGGGCTTAGCGGGAAGCAGACACTTATGCTAAAACCCGAATATTTCCTGTATGCGGCGGCTTTATCATTTATCGTGGTTTATATCGGTACGAATAAGCCTATGCGCATCCTGTCGCAGACGCCGCCGATCCATACGGTTGGTTTCACGGACAGCCGTAAGGAAAAAATCAGCAGGGTGCACAGTGTGCGGTTCACGCCGGGACGCTTTGCCAGAAAGAATATCAGAAAACGAAAGAAAAAGGCAGCGCTTGTGGTCACATCTGTGAGCCTCGTTATGCTGGTTTTTGTGATAACTATGAATATCATACACAGTCTGAATGTAGAGGCTTTGATTGCGCATTTCAATCTTTTTGCGGATATTGAGATAGCCGCCGATCAGGTATTGCGCTTCATGGATACCGGCGGAACAGGAAATGTGGAGAAGATTCCGGGCGAGATTCGTGCGGAACTGGAGAAAGTATCGGGGGACATGGAAACAATCTATCACTATAATCTGTATGCTTTCTCTTTTCTATATGATGAGGATGCTGAAAAATACTGTGATATCGTGCTGGACAATGCGGATTATCAAGAGGGCCTGGAAGAAGACAGTGCCGTGCGCGAGAAGCTCATACCCCGCGCAATGGCATACAGAGAAAACGGGAAACCTATACTGGTGCAACAGAGTTACCGATTCTATGAATATAATCAGATTTCAGATTTTGAGGTTTTTGAGGGTGAGATCGACAAGGAAAAATATGAGTCCGGTGAGTATGTGCTGGCAGTTGCGATGGATGGCTATGGTAACACCTGTTATCATGCAGGAGATGTTGTGCGCCTGTACGAGGAATTTACGGAAAAACTTGATACTACACAGGATGGGAACGGCAGGTACATTTCGTATGATTCTTTGCGAACGAAAGAATATACGGTGCTGGCGGTAGTCAGTGACACCTATCATAATCAGATGGCATGGGGAGATAAGCATACAAGCGGATTTGAATATATTCTTCCTATACAACTTATGGATAGCTTCTGGGAAGAGCCGGAGTTATTCATGGTGACGATGAATGCGCCCGATGCAGACACTCTTGCGAGAGTGGAAGTAGAGGTGCGGGCATGTCTGGAAAGAATGGGCGGGGAGGACATAGTATCCATCCGCTCTAAAGCTACCTATAAAGAAGGTATAGAACGACTTGCCGCAGAGATTGGCTTGATTGGTAATGGTCTGGCGATTTTGGTGGGTGTGATGGCGCTGGTAAATTTTCTGAACAGCACAGTCAGCGGTATTGCCGAGCGTAAGGAAGAATTTTCAACTTTACAGGCAATCGGTATGATGAAACGGCTTCTCATTAAGATACTGCGGCTGGAGAATCTTTACACAGTGTTGTGGGCGGTGATTCCGGGATTTCTGATTGGACAGCTTGTGAGCGCGGCAGCAATCAGCAAAGCCTCAGAGATTCTTCCTTATTTCAAGTGGAATGGAACGGTTTTTCCGGGAATTCTGCTGGCGGTAGTGATCATACTTATAGCAATGATCTATCCGAACAGGAGAACCGATATCGGTAATTGCAGACTATGAGGTTAATCATTTAAGTTTCTTGGCAGGAAAACGGGGATAACAATGGAGAAAGAAAAAGTAGTAGAACTAAAAGATGTATGCAGGCAGTACGGCGAAGGCAAAAATGTGGTAAATGCTTTATATCATGTGAATACTGTGATTAACAGAGGCGAATTCGTGGCGGTGGTGGGTGCATCGGGAAGTGGTAAAAGCACGTTGCTAAATGTGTGCGGTGGTTTGGACAGGCCTACTTCCGGTGGAATCTACATAGAGGGTACGGATATCGGAAAGCTTGCGAGCGACGAACTGACGGAGTTTCGACGCAAGAGGATTGGCTTTATTTTCCAGAATTATAATCTGCTCTCCGTGATGTCAGTCTATGAGAACATTGTACTGCCGGTGCAGATTGGCGGACATCTGGAGGATAAGGAATTACTTGGCAGGATTATGGACGCGCTTGGTCTGACTGGTTTGGAACACAGGCTTCCCTCGGAGCTTTCCGGCGGACAGCAGCAGAGGGTGGCGATTGCCCGCGCGTTGGTTTCTACACCGGCCATTATTCTGGCAGACGAGCCGACGGGTAATCTTGATTCGGCTTCTACGGATGATGTTTTGAGGTTGTTGACTAATGCAGTCAGAGATTTCGGACAGACGGTTATTATGATTACCCATAATGAAGCGTTGACTAGAGACTGCGACCGGATTCTGAACATGAAGGACGGCAGGGTGACGGAAAAGCAGATTCATATGCAAAATACTTGAAATGTTAAAGTGTGTATAAATGAGCAGTTTGATGGAATGGAATGAATATTATGGCTTAGAGGTGTATATCAACATATATTTACATCTAAGCCAATTTTTTATTTGACAATATACCCTACAGGGGTATATAATCTAAACAATATAAGAATATACCCCGTGGGGGTATGGAAGGAGAACAGAGATTTGGAGCCAGTAGAAACCTGCATTTGTTCAGATAAAACCAAAGAACGCACAGAGAAAGAATATAAAGATTTGATGAACCGCCTAAAGAGAATCGAAGGTCAGGTGCGCGGTATTCAGGGAATGTTAGAAAATAACGCTTACTGTACGGATATACTGATTCAGGTATCAGCGGTAAACGCGGCCCTGAACAGCTTTAACAAAGCCCTGCTTTCCAATCATCTTCATACCTGCGTGGCTGAGAATATTCGCGCCGGGAATGATGAGGTTATAGATGAACTGGTGGTATTATTTCAGAAGTTGATGAAATAATGAGTATAAGAAATATAAAGGAAGGCGAATGGAAATGGAGCAGTATACGATTACCGGAATGAGTTGCGCGGCATGCAGTACGAGAGTGGAAAAGGCAGTATCTAAGGTGCCCGGAGTGGAGAGTTGTTCGGTCAGTCTGCTTACTAATTCTATGGGAATAGAGGGAACGGCTCTGCCGGAAACAATAATTGCGGCAGTGGAGGCAGCAGGATATGGAGCAGCAAGGAAAAATTCAGGAAATACAGGTGGCGAAGGCAGTAATGTGAATGTTCCGTCTTATGATGATATGTTAGAAGATAAGGAAACGCCGATTTTATTAAAAAGGATGACTGTTTCGGTCATGCTTCTCATACCTCTTATGTACTTTTCAATGGGGCATATGATGTGGGGGTGGCCACTGCCGTCTTTTTTTAATGATAATCATATTGCAATGGGGCTGGTACAGCTTCTGCTTACCATTGCAATTATGATAATAAACCAGAAATTTTTTATAAGCGGCTTTAAAAGCCTGGCACATGCAGCGCCTAATATGGATACGCTTGTTGCTTTGGGGGCAAGCGCTTCACTGGTATACAGCATATATGCCCTTTTTGCCATGACCGACGCACAGATACAGGGAAACAGCGAGGCGGTCATGAATTATATGCATGAGTTCTATTTTGAGTCTGCAGCTATGATTTTAACTCTTATTACCGTAGGAAAAATGCTAGAGGCACGTTCTAAAGGAAAGACAACTGATGCTCTAAAGGGACTTATGAAGCTTGCACCGAAAAAAGCTGTCGTTGTCCGAAACGGTCAAGAAATAGAAGTGGATATTGCACAGGTAAGACTAGATGATTTATTTATAGTAAAGCCTGGGGAAAATATACCTGTAGACGGTATTGTTGTCGAAGGAACCAGTGCGGTCAATGAATCTGCGTTGACCGGAGAGAGTATTCCGGTAGATAAACAGGCAGGAGACAGCGTATCAGCGGCTACACTGAATCAGTCGAGCTTTTTGCGCTGTAAGGCAACAAGAGTGGGAGAAGATACTACTTTATCGCAGATTATCAAGATGGTCAGTGACGCTGCAGCAACCAAGGCTCCGATTGCCAAGGTTGCAGACAAGGTTTCGGGAGTTTTTGTACCGACAGTAATAGCTATTGCCATATTGACCAGTATAGTCTGGATGCTTGTGGGAGAGAGCTTTGGCTTCGCTCTTGCAAGAGGAATTTCCGTACTTGTAATAAGCTGTCCATGCGCACTCGGATTGGCAACTCCGGTTGCAATTATGGTGGGAAACGGCATGGGAGCCAAGCATGGAATTATGTTTAAGACGGCGCAGTCATTGGAACTTGCCGGAAAGATTCAGATTGCCGCGCTTGATAAGACAGGTACAATTACGAGCGGAGAGCCTGAAGTTACTGATATTGCGCCATCAGGAGGCTGTACGGAAGAGGAACTGTTAAAACTGGCATTTGCCTTGGAGCAAAAAAGTGAACATCCTCTTGCGAAAGCAATTTTGGAGCTTGCACATGAAAAGGAAATACAGGCGGAGGCGGCAGATGATTTTCAGGCGTTGCCGGGAAACGGTCTTATAGGAGTGTGGCAAAATGAGGAATTGGCCGGAGGAAACCTGACATTTATCCAAACTAAAGCAGACATCCCGAAAGAAGCTAAAGTGCAGGCAGAGAGATTTGCAAACGAAGGTAAAACACCGCTCTTTTTCAGTAAGGCGGGGGATTTTAAAGGAATTATTGCGGTAGCCGATGTAATGAAGGAAGACAGCGCCAAAGCCGTAAAAGAGTTACAGAATATGGGTATAAAAGTAGTTATGTTAACCGGAGATAACGAGAGAACTGCACAGGCTATCGGTTTGCAGGCCGGTGTGGATGAAGTTATCGCAGGCGTTTTGCCGGACGGTAAAGAAAGTGTAATAAGAAGCCTGCAGGAGCGGGGAAAAGTAGCTATGGTAGGTGATGGAATCAATGATGCTCCGGCGTTGACCAGAGCAGACATCGGAATAGCCATCGGCGCCGGAACTGATATTGCCATTGATGCAGCAGACGTAGTCCTTATGAAAAGCAGGCTCAGTGATGTACCTGCCGCTATCCGGTTAAGCAGGGCAACGCTTAAAAATATACATGAAAATCTGTTTTGGGCGTTTTTCTATAATGTAATAGGTATTCCGATTGCTGCCGGTATATGGTATCCTGTATTCGGTCTTAAGCTTAATCCGATGTTTGCGGCAGCAGCAATGAGTCTTTCAAGCTTCTGTGTTGTAAGTAATGCGCTTCGCTTGAATCTTTTTAAAATGTATGATACAAGGAAGGATAGGAAGATTGACCAAGCTGGTCTGAAAAATAATGAAAAAAGTAATATAAAGGACGATGCAAATTATAATAAGGATAATAAAAATAATGATATAAATTATAATAAAAATAATAAAAAGGAGATTATGACAATGGAAAAAACAATGGAAATCAAAGGTATGATGTGTGGACACTGTGAGGCAACTGTTAAAAAGGCATTGGAAGAATTGACTGAGGTGACCGAAGCAGTTGTAAGTCATGAAAATGGTACTGCAATAGTCAAATTAAGTGGTGAGGTTGCGGATGATGTTCTGAAGAAGACTGTAGAGGATAAGGATTACGAGGTGGTTTCTATCAGCTAGAGAAGCTAAAATAGTCCATGCATGCGAATAGTCCCTAAATTATGCTCATATAGTATATTAATTATATTATTAGTAATAGACCGTTTCGGTCAATAAGGAGCATGATATGCCGTCACAGAAGTTTGAAAATCTACTGAATCTGGCATTGGAGACATCTATGGAGGAGCGGGATAAATCGCTTGAATTAAATGTCGGATATGAGAGAGAGGACAATACCTGGGAGCTGATAGTAAAATATCATGGCGACCTTAGGCAGGGTATGTCCTCTTTTTTTGCACTGCCGCAAGGAAGGTTACTGCAGATAGAGGAGCTGATAGCGGGTTATGCCATTATGACAGTGCCGGAAACTTTTGTTGATGCGCTGGCTTTAGTAGAAGAAATTGAATATATTGAAAAACCCAAGAGATTGTTTTTTGAAACTCTGCAGGGAAAACTGGCGTCATGTATAGTCCCAGGCAGTCAACTTGGAACTACGCTGCGCGGACAGGGGGTTTTAGTGGCGGTAATTGACTCCGGAATTGCGTGGAGAAACCGGGATTTTCGTAATACGGACGGAACAAGCAGGATATTGTATCTATGGGACCAGACCCTTCAGGCGGGGCAGATAAGGGAGAGAGCCGTAGAAAGCGGTCTTTTTACAGGAGAAAATAGTATAGACTATGCGCCGCCTGATGGGTTTTACAGCGGGGTGGAATTTAATCAGGCTCAGATTAATGCCGCATTAAATGCCTCATCCGAAATAGAGGGGAATCTGCTTGTGCCGAGTTTGGATACATCAGGGCATGGAACGGCGGTTGCCGGAATTGCAGCAGGTAACGGGGGGAAATCAGGAGACGTATACTCAGGAGTAGCGCCGGAAAGCGAGCTTATAATTGTGAAACTCGGAACACCAAGGGCAAACTCTTTTCCAAGGACAACCGAGCTTATGAGGGCATTGACTTATATAGTCAGAAAGTCTTTGGAGCTGAGAAGACCTGTAGCCATTAATCTGAGCTTTGGAAATACTTACGGTTCACACAATGGAACGTCATTGTTAGAACGGTATATTGATAATGTTTCAGAAATTGGAAGAAATGTTATATGCGTAGGAAGTGGTAATGAGGGAGCGTCAGGCGGGCATACGGGAGGAAGCGTAGGTATTACTTCAAATAATATGGCGGGCACGGCAACAGGAATAGCATCAGGTGCGCCAAATACACCTGTAGAACTTATAGTAGGAAATTACGAAAGCGGACTGAATGTACAGCTTTGGAAAGACTACGTTGACCGCTACCGTATACGCCTTATTTCCCCTGCCGGAGAGAGTTTTACCGTAGATACGGACAAGGCGGGCAAGCAGACCTATGTTTTGGAACAGACCAGAATCCTTTTATATAATGGCGAGCCGGCGCCGTATCTTACCAGTCAGGAGATATATTTTGATTTTCTTCCGTTGGAAAACCGGAGCTATATAAACAGCGGAGTATGGACTTTTGAATTAGAAGGAGTAAAAACGATTACCGGGAATTATACCTTTTATCTGCCTTCGGAAACAGTGCGCTCAGAACAGACCCGTTTCGTTAGGCCTACTCCGGATGTGACCCTGACAATTCCGTCTACCGCATCTAAAGTGATAACCGTAGGGGCCTATCATGCTGCACTGGAGGCTTATGCAGACTTTTCAGGTCGGGGATATCTGTATCAGGATAGGCTTGGGGGCCGTATTGAAGGCTCTTTTATCAAACCAGACCTAGCGGCGCCGGGAGTAGGGATTATTGCTCCGACCAGAGCAGGCACATATGAACCTGTAACCGGAACCTCATTTGCGACGCCGTTTGTTACAGGGGCGGCAGCCCTGCTTATGCAGTGGGGGATTGTCGATGGAAATGACCCATATCTTTATGGGGAAAAGGTAAAGGCCTATCTGCGTAAAGGGGCCAAGCCGATAAGGGGGGAGAGAGAGTATCCGAACGAGAGGGTTGGGTATGGAGCGTTGTGTTTAACCTCAAGTTTTCCTTTTTAATAAAATATGCATAATCGTATGGTCTTCTATCGAAAAATGTGGTACACTCATACATTAAGAAAGTATGCTTCGTTTATTTTAAATAATAATAAAAATCAGGAGGACAAACAAATGAGCGGAAAATATGCTGGAACACAGACAGAAAAGAATTTGGAGGCGGCATTTGCCGGGGAGTCCCAGGCGAGAAACAAGTATACATACTTTGCTTCTGCGGCAAAGAAAGAGGGTTATGAGCAGATTGCGGCGATGTTTCTCAAGACGGCGGACAATGAGAAAGAGCATGCCAAGATGTGGTTCAAGGAGCTGAATGGTATCGGAGACACAGTGGCGAATCTGAACGCTGCAGCCGACGGAGAGAATTTCGAGTGGACGGATATGTATGAGGATTTTGCCAAAACTGCTGAGGAAGAGGGATTTCCCGAATTGGCGTCTAAGTTCCGTATGGTAGCTGCTATCGAGAAGCATCATGAAGAACGTTATCGCGCGCTTTTAAAGAATGTGGAAATGGCACAGGTGTTTGCAAAGAGCGAAGTGAAGGTATGGGAATGCCGTAATTGCGGTCATATCGTAATAGGAACCAATGCTCCGGAGGTATGCCCCGTGTGTGCCCATCCGCAGGCATATTTTGAGGTTAGTGCGGAGAATTATTGATTCTTGTGAGGTGTGTGGGCAGGGAGTATCTCTATGGGAAAAACCATAAAAAATGCAATATTTATCATATTGCTTCTAACGTTAAGTGTTTCCACCGCTCTTTTGGTGTATTTGCACTTTTTTTCATCAGATGAAAAGGAGCTTTCGGGGGAGTGGACTACAAATCTGGACATGACAGAACATGCCGTTGTTACAGCCCTTGACTGGCTGCAAGACATAGAAGCCGTTTACATTTCTTTAGAGGATATGGAGGGTTATATGCGAGGATTGACTGTTCAAGTCAATATGACTATGGAGCAGACCGGTCGCAGAGAGGGAACCTTTAAGTGCAATGTTTCTCCGGAAAGCTATGAAGCCTGCAATCAGGCTGCCTATGAAGCATTTGCCATGGCATTTAAAGAACTTTTAACCGAAAGGCTTAGCATGGCAGGCTATACGGGCAGTACAGACAAGGAGGCCATAGAGGCTCTTGTAAGCGAAACTTTCGGGATGTCTACCCTCTCTTATCTGATGGAATATGGTCCTAAGCTGCTGCCTTCCTTAGAAGATTTGCAGGCTGAGTATGACGGCAGCGGCACCTATAAAGCAGAAGAAGACATTTTGACCAGAGAGTTTGATAACGGCGGGTCTGTTACCACAAAAGCGGAATATTATATCCGCAAGGACTCCACCTTGATTCTGACAGGGGAAAGCGGAGTTGTTCCAGATGATTCCATTTCGGACTATTATCCCATAATATATGAACAACAGATGCCAAGCTCTGCGAGTCCTACTTATGTTAACAATGACTAGCGTGAGCTGCTTATGGGTCTTATGGTGATTAAAACAACCTTCAATGAGTAGGGAAGGGAGATTTCATGAAAACGATCTTAAAAAAATTAAGTGCTCTTATATTGTGCGTAATACTGGTATGTTCCATTTTGCCAATCAAGGCAGATGCGAGCTTTGAAATTCCGGGAACCTGCCTTGTACAGACGGATACCGGAGCCGCATACACCGTAAAAACTTTGGATTATAGTTATGATTACAACACATATTTTTCTCTGCGGGACATGGCGATGATTTTAAAGGATACGGATAAATCTTTTTCTTTGGCGATTACAAACAATGCCGTTTCCATGGAGTTAGGAAATGCCTACACGCCCGTAGGAGTGGAAAATGTTCTTTGGGAAGATGATGAGGAAGAAGACGCAAATCCGGATATTTCACTGCGCCGAAATGAATTCAAAGTAAACGGAGAAACCGTATTTTATTATACGTTAATTATGAAATTGTCTTCGGGTTATTATGATTGCTTTATGATGGCGGCGGACCTTGCCATGATTCTGGATGTGAATATTACCGTCCCGGGTGCAGGCTCATTACAGATTAATACGCAGGAACCGTTCGCTATTTCTCCTGCTTCATTGGAAGAAGCAGGCTATTTTTACGGAGTCAACGGAGTATTGGCAGGAGATGCCACGACTGGGGAGGTTTATTACCGGTATCAGTCCGATACGCCCTATCCTATAGCCAGTACATCCAAGCTTATGACTTGTCTTCTGACAATGGAGGCAATATCGGCAGGGCAGATTGCCTTTGACGATAAAGTCGTGATTTCTGATGCAGTTCATGCACTGGCTGTTTCAAGCGATGGGGTTATTCCATTAGAAGCCGGAGAAGAGATTAGTGTGCAGGAACTTTTGATTGGAGCCCTGCTTCCTTCCAGTAACGAGTGTGCCTTGTGTCTGGCTGAAGCTATCGCGGGTTCGGAGGAAGCTTTTGTTGAAATGATGAATCAGAAAGCACGGAACTTGGGACTTTCCCAAACAATCTTTTATAACAGCAACGGTCTGCCTTCTTACACGGAAGATTTCGTTCCGGCAAAGCGGCAGAACAGCATGAGCGCGGAGGATATGTTCAGACTGGTGTCTTACCTTTTAAAGGTCTATCCTCAAATTACGGACATTACTTCTCTGGAAGAAGCAACAATAGAATCCGTCGGCGTTGAAGTGCGCAATACCAATCCGCTTTTGCGCAATCTTCCCGAAGTTACCGGCTTGAAAACCGGAACTACCAATAAGGCAGGAGCCTGTCTGGTCACATCGATGACTGCGGATGACGGAAACCAGAAGCATGATTTGGTAGTGGTTGTCCTTGGAACCGAGGATTCGATAGAGAGAGGCCGCGTTTCGGGACTTTTGGCGAGATATGCCCTGAATACTTTTTATACAGGCATAGAAAACTCGGAAACCGGAGCATCAGGACAGACTTCCGGGAATTTACCCATACATGCTGAGGCGGCAGTTGACTGGATTCTTCGGACGGTAAGGGAATAAAAAATATGGAAATGATAACGAGGTTATAACATATGTCCACTATACAACAACACTTTACTTCAGTAGAATCTGCCCTATCCTCTATTTACGGAAACGGCGTCAAGATTGTCAGGACGAGCAGTATCGCAGGCGGTGACATCAATAAAGCGTATAAACTGGTGTTAACCGATGGAAATCAGGTTTTTATGAAGTCAAACACAAAAGAAAACGCTTCATTTTTTACTGCGGAGATAGCTGGGTTAAATGCCATCGCGAAGACAAAAACCATTGGGACGCCGCGTGTTCTCGGGAGCGGAACCGATGAGGTCAAGGCTGACTGCTCATTCTTATTCTTGGAATTTATTGACTGTAAAGGTCAAATATCAAACTACTGGGAGACCTTTGCACATCAATTAGCCGACCTGCATCAGGCGGGAACTGATGATTTTGTTAATGATGGGAAATATGGTTTTGCCTGTGATAACTATATCGGAGCAGGGAGACAGATAAATACAGCGTGTGACAGCTGGATAACCTTTTTTCGTGATTACCGTCTTAAACCGCAGTTTAAACAGGCCGCCTCATACTTTGATACGGCGGATCTGAAGAAAATAGAGAAACTTTTAGGAAATATAGAAAATATTCTTGTTGAACCAAAGCACCCATCATTGTTGCATGGGGATTTGTGGTCCGGAAATGTAATCGCCGGAAATGACGGCAGGGCGTGGTTGATTGACCCGGCCGTTTATGTAGGACATGCTGAGGCGGATATTGCCATGACGGAACTTTTTGGCGGATTTCCCCGCGCATTTTACGATGCCTATAAAGAAAGTGGATTATTACAACCGGAATACGGCAGGCGGCGTGACTTGTATAATCTTTATCACCTTTTAAATCACCTTAATTTATTTGGAAGGACGTATCTTTCGTCTGTGAGGCGGGTTATAGAGGGGTATGCGGGGTAGTTGGTATAATACAAAAGGCAGTTAACCGAAGTTAACTGCCTGTCAAGCTTGAATGAAACAGGTGGGGTGGCAATCCCACATCTCTTGCAAGACCCATAGGGCGTGACGGCCGCCTGTTCCGTCCTCAGATTCCATTCAATATAGCTTACTCATTTGGTAACTCAATTATACAATATTTTAACTTAAAGTCAAGAATTTTGTGTTTTTTGATTCAGTGTATTCCACATCCAAGCTCTTCCATTATCAATATAATTGGTTAATTGAGCATTCATAATTGGATACATGGTACGAAAAGATAGTGTGCCGATAGAAGAAATTCGGATAGCCACAGAAACATGAGAAGAAAAAGTTTTGATAAAAGAAATACTGTTATCTTTTGGATGAACACTTAAGTAATCTGGATTTGTAATAATAGAGGGTATTTGTTTTAGACAATTATAGAATTCTTTGTCCGAAATAAAGTCCTTTTTATGCAATTCTACGTGTTTGATTCTGTCTTTCCAAAATAGAATATCGGTATCCGGACTAAGTACACCTGACAAATGGGGTACTTTTTCAATTAAAAAAGCAATCATGTCAGGGCTTAGCTTTCCAAGAGATATACAATTTTGCCCTTTTTCGAAGACAGAAATGTCAAGTATATCTGCCATAGTGTGACCTTTCTGTTGTGTTATTTTAGGCTAAAATTAGTCTTTTAGCATTGTCATTCTCCTTTTCTTTACTTATATTTCGTATATTATTTTCAATCTTCACGCTATTTTCACAACTTATAAATACAAGTATATCAAACAATTGACAAAAATTATATACAGTATTTAAGGATTATTTAATAATTACCCGACTATAATCACCTATAAATACTAACTGAAAGAGAGGAAAGTCCATGTTTTTCCACATACTTAAAAAAGACTTAAAACGCAAAAAAACCATGAATATAATCCTGCTGATTTTTATAATTCTTGCAACAATGTTCCTTGCAAGCAGCGTGGATAACTTAATGGCGGTAAACGGAGCGATAGACCATTTTCTGGAAATATCCAAGGTATCTGACTTTTTGGCGGTTGCGCTAAGTGACGGAAAAGAAGATGAAATCGCCCGGTTTTTGCAGGATAACGAAAACGTATCGGAGTATGAAGCGATTGATACTTTTAATCTTGTAAATGAAGATATTAAGATTACAAGCTGTAAAGAAGAACCGGACAAAAGCCGTTATGAAAGGACGAATACGCTTTGTGTCGGCATGGTGCCGGAAAATTTTATGAAGGTTTTTAAGGAAGATGACAGCGCACTTTCTATAGGTCCCGGAGAGATTGCTTTGCCGAAGGTCGAGGCAGATAACAATAATTTACAGGTAGGGGATAAACTTTTAATAAAATTAGGAGAAATAGAGCAGGAGTTTGAGATTACAGCCATTGTAAAGGACGCCGTATTTGGAAGTCCTATGATGGGCTTTAAGAGAATGTTTATTTCTAAAGCGGATTTCGATAAGTTCAGGCTGCAGGAGAACCTTACCTATACCAAATTATATAGTGTAAATTGTATAAATAAAGAAGATTTTAAGAGTGACTGGATGGGTCAAAAATTTATCACCATCAGCAGCGTAGAGGGTAAAGGTATGATCCGCATGTGTTATATCATGGATATGCTGATAGCTGTAATCCTTATTATAGTTAGCGTATGCTTAATTTTACTTGCTTTTTTGGTACTGCGCTTTACAATCGTGTTTACCATACAGGAGGATTACAAGGAAATCGGGATAATGAAGGCAATCGGCATTACGGATATGGGAATAAAGGGGTTATATCTGATTAAGTATTTTGCTATTTCCGTAATCGGCGCCTTTGCAGGCTTTATACTTAGCTTCCCATTTGGAAAAGTGATTCTGAAGCAGGCGATAGTCAATATTGTAGTAGACAGGGCTGAACAAAATTTTGTAGTTAATATTGTGTGCGCCGTAGCGATTGTCGGTATAGTGCTTGCATTTTGTTATCTCAGTACCAATAAATTGAAGAAAATCTCAGCTATGGAGGCAATCAGAAGCGGCTCTGACGGAGAAAGATATAAAGCGAAGAATTATTTGAAATTATGGAAACAGGCCAAAATGCGTCCTTATTTATATATGGCTGTAAATGATATTTTAAGCAGTTTAAAAAGGTTTGGAGTATTACTTGCGACTTTTTGCTTAGGTGTAATGTTAATCTTACTGCCCTTAAGCCCTGCCAATACTTTAAGAAGTGACGGTATTATCCGGGAATTCAGCTTAAGTCTTTCAGATGCTTATATTGATACCGGAAAAGGAGAAACTTATACGGTTGATATGGACAGCATGTTTGAAGATATGAATGAAATTGAAAAGAAGTTAGAGGAAAAAGGTATAAAGGCCAGGACCGGAGTAGATATGGGATATTCAATGGCCTGTAGCGACGAGGATTCTGAAAATAGTATTGTCTGCTTTGTTTTACAGGAGATGGGAAGCTGGGACAGAAGCTATGCGGTGCTTTCGGGAAAGGAGCCTGAGCTTGCCAATGAGATTATGATTACGCAGATTACTGCGGATGAGCTGGGCGTAGGGATAGGCGATACCATTAATTGTATGGCATCGGATATGAACTATGAATTCATAATTACAGGAATATTCCAGTCGATGATGGATATGGGAAAAGGCTGTCGTGTAAGCAGAAACGCCGACATAAACAGAGAGTATGCAGCAGGAATAATGTGTATTCAGGTAGAAATCGAAGACATGGAAAGCGAGGAAGTCTGCGAAAGGCTTGAAGAAATTTTTCCCGAATACAAAATTATGAACGCGCAGGAATTTCTCAGCAATATGATAGGCGGGGTCATTGACCAGCTTGATACGCTTATGGTTTTTATAGTGGGAATCGTGCTTATAATTAACAGCCTGATTACCATACTTATCATGAAAACCATAATGACAAAAGAACTGGGAGATATTGCCCTTTTGAAAAGCCTTGGCTTTACAGACCTGTCCCTGAGGGCATGGCAGGTGGCAAGGGTGCTTATTATCCTTGCGGCGGCAATCATAATAGGAACAATCCTGTCAAACTTAGCCGCACCATATATAATAGGGCCTGTGTTCGCCATGATGGGTGCGACGTCAATCGAGTTAGTCAATGCTACCTTGAAAGATTATATTTTCTATCCGCTGCTGCTTTTTATCGTGACAGGGATTTTTGCAATGATATGCGCGGGGGGAGTTAGTAAGGTGGATTTAAAAGAGGTTAATAGTATAGAGTAATAAAATAAGAAAGGAAGATAACAAAATGAATTCATTATCAGTAAAAGACTTATGTAAAACATACATCATTAACAAAAGGCAGAATAATGTACTCAGGAACATAAATATGGAAATAAAAGAGGGAGAGATGGTGTCGGTCATGGGACCGAGCGGTTCGGGGAAGTC
The DNA here is from genome assembly GCA_947174705.1 of uncultured Lachnospiraceae bacterium. Lineage (GTDB taxonomy): Bacteria > Bacillota > Clostridia > Lachnospirales > Lachnospiraceae > UBA3282. Next base: position 32,844 of record CAMWKB010000007.1, on the reverse strand, counting down.
TACCCTTCTTTATGCGGTGAGCGGAATGGATGATATTACTGCGGGCAGGGTGAATTTTTTCGGAAAAGATATGAGCGATTTGAATAGCAGTCAGATGAGCAGTCTGCGGCTGAATGAAATGGGTTTTATTTTCCAGCAGATGTATATGTTAAAAAATTTAAGTATTTATGATAATATTATTTTACCGGCATATCAGTCGGCACAGAACAAGGGCAGGGAGAAGAGAAAAGAAATCAATAACAGGGCAAAGGAGTTAATGCATAAGCTGGGAATCAGCGAAATAGCCGAACATGATATTAATGAAGTGTCCGGCGGACAGCTGCAGAGGGCGTGTATCTGCCGAAGCCTTATAAATAATCCTAAAATGATTTTTGCGGACGAGCCCACAGGCGCGCTGAATCAGCAGAATTCCAAGGAGGTTATGAAGGAGCTTAACCGTATAAATGCCGAAGGAACTACCATAATGTTAGTTACGCATGATATGAAGGTTGCGGCCAAAAGCGACAGAGTGCTCTATCTGGAGGACGGAAACATAAAGGGCGAGTACAATTTTGGGAAATATACGGATGCACAGGAGAGCAGGGAACGGGAGAGAAAATTATCCAACTGGCTTATGGAAATGGGATTCTAAGAGCATTGGAGATTGTTATGACAGACATTTTATTAGTAGAAGATTATGAGGAGTTAAACCGGTTAATACGGGTTTTCCTGGAGAGAGACGGATATAAGGTGCAAGGTGTGTTTTCCGGGGAGGAGGCGCTTGAGTTTCTGGAAAAAGAGAAGGTTAAGCTGATTATTTTGGATGTCTCGCTGCCGGAAATGGATGGTTTTGCACTTTGTGCAAGGGTCAGGGAGAGAAGCAATCTGCCGATTCTGTTTTTGAGCGCAAGGGTGGATAAAGAGGATAAGATGAACGGATTCTTACAGGGGGCGGATGATTACGTGGAAAAACCTGTAGATATGGATATCTTATGCGCTAAAATAAAGGCATTGATGCGGCGTAATTATAGTTTAAAGCAGGAAAATACAGTAATACACTCAGGCGCTATATCCATTGATAAAGAAGCAAAGCAGGTCTTTTTTAAAAATAATAAAATTACGCTGACTGTAAAGGAGTATGAGCTTTTGACGTTGCTTGTGGAAAATCCGGGGAAAACCTTGCATAAGGACTATTTATTTAACCGGATATGGGGGGCGGATAGTTTCAGTGAGAACCAGACATTGACTGTCCATATTAAAATGCTTCGTGATAAAATAGAGGAAAATCCAAGGAAACCGTTAAGGATACAAACCGTATGGGGCATAGGATATAAATATGAAGAAATATAACAAAATTATAGCTGCGACCTTTTTCTTTTATCTTATAATTGCAGTATTTATATACTTCTTTTTTCAGGACAAAGGAACGGGGGAGAATTTAAGCTATAAGGTGGAAATTAATGAGATCATGCAGGGCTTAGAAAAGGACGGAGAGTTTTCTAAGCCTGATTTGCGTGGAAAAGAGTATATTAAAGATGTTTCCTTTTTGCCGGCAGAGTATGGAACTAAGGAAGCAGAGTATGAAGCTGCGGAAGATGTACAGGATTTTTACCGGAATCATAACGGGGTGAATATGACGGTGGAGCCGCTTGTGGCAGGAGAGAAAATAATAGGTTATGTGAGGTTTGATTATATTACGGAAGAAAAAAGCGACGTTTTTCTATGGGCGGCAGAGGGGCTTCTGTTCATTGTGTTTTTTTTAACAATGACAGTGCTGTTGTATATAAGACAGAAAATTCTGGGGCCGTTTAATACTTTGAGTGAAATGCCTTATGAATTGGCGAAAGGGCATCTGTCGTTAGAGCTTAAGGAAAGCAAAAGCCGCTTCTTTGGAAAATTCGTCTGGGGTATAGCAATGCTCAGGGATACTTTGAAGGCTTCAAGAAGTAATGAGCTTAGGCTTGAAAAAGAAAAAAAGCTGTTGCTTTTATCGATTTCGCATGACATTAAAATTCCGCTCAGCGCAATTAAATTGTACGCAAAGGCGCTTCGTGAGGGGATTTATGAGTCTGATGGGCAAAAGCAGGACGCAGCCTTGCAAATAGAGAATAAAGCGCGTGAAATAGAGGAGTTTGTAAAAGAAATCATGAGTACGGCGAGCGAGAATATTTTTACGATTGAGGTTGAAAATTCGGAGTTTTATCTAAAAGACTATATAGATAAAGTAAGGGAGTGTTATGAGCCTGAATGCAGGCTTGTTATGACCGATTTTTTAATTGGAAGTTATGAAAATAAGTTATTAAAAGGTGATATTGACTGCGCCTTTGAGGTAATGGAAAATCTTATGGAAAATGCTTTTAAATACGGAGACGGGAAGGAGATAGCCATAGATTTTTACGAGGAGGATTACTGCCAGATTATAAGAGTCTACAGCACAGGTAATATGGTGCCCGAAAATGAGATGCCGCACTTATTTGACAGCTTTTATCGGGGGAGTAATGTAAATAATAAGCAGGGAAACGGTTTAGGGCTTTATATTAACAGGCAGATCATGCTTAAAATGGGCGGAGATATTTTTGCAAAAAGACAGGATGACGGAATGAGTTTCTGTATGGTGTATTCGAGGGCAATAAATGAAGAATATTGACACTTTTTCTTACAATTGTTAATATAGTTATAGAGGAAATATCGGCTATAAATGGTAGGGAGGAATTGATCATGTACCACTGTCATCTTCATTTACATTTAATAGGTAATAAGTGCAGGACATTTGAAATTATTAAGGAAATGCCGGCGCTTGAAAACTTTACGCATGAATTTCATGAAGGTGATGTGTCTGAAGTGTCGAACTTAGAAAAAACATCTGTATTTTTCGTGAATTTACAAAATCTGGATGTAGAAGAGACACTAAAAGCTCTTGTTCCGTCTAAAAAAGAAGGAACGGAGATAATTTTAATTGCAGATAGCAATCAGCTTGAATATATAGAAGATAATTTGTCAGGGGTTAAGGATGTATGGACTTTACCTATGTCTGATGCTGAGATACGGTTTCGTTTTTTAAGGCGGCAGCAGTCTTACAAGAGGGAAATGGATTCCTGGCAGACCATGCAGTATCTGGAAGCTACAATCAATCATGTTCCTAATCTGATCTGGTACAAGGATAAGGACGGCGTACATGAGAAAGTAAACGACAGTTTTTGTAAAACGGTCAATAAGACCAAGCAGCAGGTAGAAGGTAGGAGGCACGCTTATATCTGGGATGTTGAGCATGATGATCCTGCCTGCATTGAGTCGGAAAATGAGGTTATGAGTAAGAAACAGACCTTTGTATCCGAAGAAATAATTACAACCGGAGACGGCCCAAGGACGCTTACCACATATAAATCCCCTCTTTATGACGTTGACGGCAGCGTAATGGGAACAGTGGGCGTAGCAATCGACGTGACACAGGAGCGTGCTTATGAAGAGGAACTGACGAGGAAAAACCGGACTTTGGAGACGATTTTCACAACAATAGATTGTGGAGTAATACGTCATACAATGGACGGAACGAGGCTGCTTAGCATAAACAGGGCTGCGCTTAAAATCTTAGGATTTGGGTCCCGTAAAGAATTGGAGGCGGAAGGCTTTGATCTGATTGCCTGCTCCGTTGTAGATGAGGATAAGCAAAAACTCCGCGATTGTATAAATTCTTTGAAAAAAGAGGGGGACAGTGTGAGCGTGGAGTATCGCGTGCAGCATAAGGACGGTGAGATACTTCATGTTATGGGCGATATTAAGCTGGTGATGGAAAACGGGAAATTGATCTGCCAGCGTTTCCTTTTAGACTTCACTGCGCAAAAGCTGCAGGAGAAAAAGCAACAAAGACGCCATATGGAGCTTGTACAGGCGCTCAGTATAGATTACAGTCTGGTCTGCTTTTTTGATCTGAACACAGGTATGGGTATGCCTATTCAGAGCAGTGACAGGAACAGGCAAAGTCTGGATTTGATTTTTAATGGAAATATATCGCTTGAAGAAAGTATGGGGCGCTACATTCAGGAGTTTGTTTTTGAGGATGACAAGGGAATGATGCGTCAGGCCGTTTCTTTGGGACAGCTAAAAAGCGTTATGTTGCAGAAAAAACAGCATTATGTGAATTATCGCGCACTTGTAAACGGAAAAACGACATATTACCAGATGAAAGTGGTACGGGCAGGAAAATCGGATGGGGATTACGGAATCGTACTTGGACTTCGCAGCGTAGACGGGGAAATCCGTAACGAGATGGAGCAAAAGACTCTGCTTGAGGATGCGCTTTCACAGGCAAACAGGGCAAGTAAGGCAAAGAGTACATTCCTTTCTAATATGTCGCATGATATCCGTACTCCTATGAATGCAATCGTAGGTTTTACAAATCTTGCAATTACGCATATTAACAATAAAGAGCAGGTAGAAGAATACCTGCGGAAGATTATGACATCCGGAAATCATCTGCTTAGTCTGATAAATGATATTCTGGATATGAGCCGTATTGAAAGCGGAAAGATAAATCTAGAGGAAAAACCCTGCAGTCTTTCGGAGATTTTAAAAGGGCTCCGCAATATTTTACAGGCGGATATACATGCAAAGCAGATGGAGCTTCAGATTGATACGGTGGATGTCTTTGACGAAGAGATTTACTGCGATAAGTTAAGGCTTAATCAGGTGCTTCTTAATCTTCTCAGCAATGCTGTTAAATATACTGGTGCAGGCGGCACTATCAGTATGAGAATTACGGAAAAAGCCGGAGCGCCGGATGGTTATGCAAATTATGAGTTCAATATCAAAGATAATGGAATTGGTATGAGTGAAGAATTTGTAAAACATATTTTCGAGCCTTTTGAGAGAGAACAAAATGCTACGACCAGCGGAATTCAGGGAACCGGACTGGGAATGGCAATTACCAAAAACATTGTGGACATGATGAATGGAACCATTGATGTACAAAGTGAAATGGGAGTAGGCTCGGAGTTTACTGTATCATTTATGTTCCGTCTTTATTCCGGAGCAAAAGAAGCACATGAAATACCCGAGCTTAAGGACTGCAGGGCATTGGTAGTGGATGATGACTATAATACCTGTGACAGTGTATCCTATATGCTGGGGCAGCTTGGACTGCGTGCGGAGTGGACTTTGTCGGGTAAAGAAGCGGTGCTGCGGACGCATCAGGCAATTACGCGCGACGATGATTACAGTGTATATATTATAGACTGGATCATGCCCGATATGAACGGCGTTGAGGTGGCAAGAAGAATCAAGAAGGAAACAGGCGGAAAAGCGCCGATTATTGTCCTTACCGCATACGACTGGATGGATATAGAAGAAGAAGCGAAGGAAGCCGGAGTTAAGGCATTTTGCTCTAAACCACTGTTTATGTCAGAGCTTAGAAATTGCTTAACTTCGGTTATAAAGAAGGAAGAAGCAAAAGAACAGAATAAAGATGAAAAATCAATCAAATTACGTACAGGACGTATTCTGCTGGCAGAGGATGTGGAAATGAATCAGGAAATTGCTACGGCAATTCTTGGTGATGCAGGCTTTACTACCGAGGTTGCGGATAATGGAAAGATGGCAGTAGAGATGCTTGAGAAATCCGAGCCGGGATATTATCAGTTAGTGCTTATGGACGTACAGATGCCCGTAATGAATGGATATGAGGCAACCAAGGAGATTCGTAAACTTGAAAATAAGGAACTGGCGTCTATACCGATTATAGCAATGACAGCCAATGCCTTTGAAGAAGACAAAAAGGATGCATTAAAGTGCGGAATGAACGGTCACATAGCCAAACCGATTGATATTAATAACTTATTTAAGACGCTTGATGAGATATTGAAATAGTCCTGTAGCTTAATTATTAAATTGCATTAGTTATTTCAAAAATAGATTGCATTTTATGAGGGGCAGGATTATACTATTGAATAGAAAAGGAGGAATGTTCTCATGAGAATAGGCGGTATTGGTAATGTTTACCCTACTTATGTATATAATCCTAATACGGTAACTTCCAAGAGTATGAATAAGTTATCCAGAATTTCGGACGATGTGCTGGATAAGAAAGTAGATTATTCGCAGACTGCTACACAGGAGAATCAGAATCCATTGAAGAAGGGGCAGACGATAGATTTTGAAGGCATCCTTGCAAGACAGATGCAGGAAGGGCAGAACCGTGCTGCAAAGATTATGCCAAATGGATTGGAGCCTGAGAAGAGTCAGGATAAAGCAGCGGAGGTTAAGACTAGTGAGCTGACTGCTAAGTCTACAGCAGAGAATACCAAAGTAAATCTTGATGCCGAGAATGCCGAAAGCGGGAATAATGCTAATGTAACGCAGATGCAGAGAGCTATTCAGGCATATGAGATGTTTATGACGGCATAATACATAAGAGTAGTATGTGATTGAATTTTAAAGAGGGCGATTTCCATATTAGGAAGCGCCCTCTTTTTAGCATACCCTATTCTGTGGCCATACGTTTTACCCTTGCCATAACGTTCCGGACCGGAGGGAGCATTAAGATAATGATTGTTAACACGCCTTCAACAATGATATATGCGTAGTTGTAGGCAATGGGATAGATTGCTCCAAGGTTGTGATTTTTGAAAAAGTCCGGCATGTAATCCATCCAGTATAGGTAACCGCCAATCGAATGGAAGGCGCCTCTTATAAAAATGGCAAATAAGTAACCTTCTATAAGGCCGCTTTTCCTATTGTGGAAGAAGCCTGACAGGCCTAATGCCGCAAAAGCAAATATATAGTCCATACACGCCTGAATCGGTGAGAGAATATAAGTACTGCCGGTCTGTACAAATTGCAGAAGTCCGTAGGCAAAGCCCGCGCTTATTCCGATTTTAGGCCCGTACCAGTAGCCAATCAGGGTGATGAACAGCATTGAACACAGCGTTACGGAACCTCCCCAAGGCATATGTATAACCTTGATATAGGACGTGACAAAACCGAGTGCAACCGCAACAGCAGAAAAGACTAACTGTTTTGTGGAAAAGGCTTTTGAAGCGTTGTTTTGCTCTTTACCGCTTTGCTCATCAGACTTCCCACCGCTTTTGACTAATGCAGTCAGTAGAATCAGGACAGCAATTATTACAAAGACCAGAATTGAACCTGCATTTGTAAGTGAGTAATAACCGTCCTCATAGTTTAGAAATAGTGACATAAAAAAACCTCCTTCGTTTGCGCAAGGAGGAAGTACATCATTTTTATTTTATAGGTAAATGTTGATTGTAGGTAAAAAAATAATTTTCACCCCATTGCCCATAAAATAAAAGCTATGCTTCCTTACGCCGGTATTATCCGGGTCAAGTAGTGAGGGTTAGAAATATGTTTCATATTTCAATCTCAGCGATGTGCTCCCCTAGCGAGTATTTAATTAGTATTACCAGATAGTTGCGGGGGGGTGTCCAAGCGGACGAACTTAGGAGATATAAACAAAAGACGGGGTTCGACCGCGGGAGCGAACTCACCTCTTTCTTTTGTTACAGATAATTTACGAAGTAAATTTTCTGTTTGTGTCATAAGTTCTGGGCATTGGAAGAATTTTCGCAATTACCTAGTAATATTAATATAGGGGGAGTAGGGGGATTTGTCAAGTGTAAATCCGACTTATATAATTGAAAGATTATCATGAGCATGGTAAGATAAAAACATGCTTAATTGCATTACAGTAGAATGGTAATAGGAGGTATGTCAGTATGTGTACAGCAGCGACTTATCTTACAAAAGATTTTTATTTTGGTCGTACGTTAGATAATACTTTGTCATATAATGAAGAGGTTGTAATAACGCCGCGTAATTATCCGTTTCATTTTAAGAAGGTGGAGTCCATGCAGACACACTATGCGATGATTGGCGTAGCCTGCGTTATGAAAGACTATCCTCTGTATTATGATGCAATTAATGAAAAAGGCCTTGGGATGGCGGGGCTTAATTTCGTGGGAAATGCGTTTTATAGAAAAGATGAGAAAGGTAAGTGTAATATATCGCAGTTTGAATTTATTCCCTGGATTCTTGGGCAATGCTCATGTGTAAAAGAAGCAAGAGAGTTGATTGAACGTATGAATTTAATCGAAATACCGTTTGATGAAAGCCTTCCGATTGCACAGCTTCACTGGATTATAGCTGACAGAAAAGAAGCTATTACCGTAGAATCCGTAAAAGATGGGATTAAGGTATATGATAATACTGTCGGTGTGCTTACCAATAACCCGACTTTCCCTGAACAGATGTTTTCACTTAATAACTATATTGCGATTTCTCCTAAACAGCCGCAGAATTGCTTTTGTGATAAGCTGTCACTTCAGACATACAGCATGGGAATGGGAACTATCGGACTTCCGGGTGGTTTAGCTTCGCAACCGCGTTTTGTCAGGGCTGTTTTTACCAAGATGAACTCGGTTTCCGGGGATTCGGAGAATGAAAGCGTCAATCAGTTTTTCCATATCCTTAACTCTGTAGAGCAGCAGAAAGGCTGTTGCGAAACTACGGAAGGCAGCCTTAAGTATACTATTTATACTTCTTGCTGTAATGTGGATAAAGGAATTTTTTACTATACAACCTATGATAACCACCAGATATGCGCGGTAGATATGTATAGAGAGGATTTGGAAAAGAGCGGACTTGTACGATATCCGGTTATTAATGAAGAACAGATAAGGATGCAGAATTAAAGAAGGACATATTGAAAAATGAATGCAGATAAAGATATAAGCGCTTTTAGAAAAACATGGGATATTCTTTCACCGGCAGTTTACTACTATGCGGTGTATAATGTTGCGTTTATTTTGCTTGCATTTATAATGAGTTTAATATTGGATACCAGTGTCGGAGCCAGACTGCAAAGCCGGAACGGATATGAGGCCATGATGAAAGTTGTGCTTAATTCCTTGGCTATGCTTTTTGGCACACTGCCACTGATTCCACTGTTGAAAGGTCAGTTATACAGGAACAAATATCTTGATGCAGGCCCTAAAGCAAACCCGGCGGCTTATTTGGTAACGGCCATTATTGCATTTACATCTTCGGTCGGACTTAACATTTTGATAATCCTGACAGGTCTTGTGGGGAAATCCGAATCCTATAAGCAGGTTGCAGAAAGGCAGTACGGAGTTGCATTCGGAGTCGGCCTTTTTATATATGGCGTTATTTCTCCAGTTGTGGAAGAGATAGTTTTCCGCGGTCTGATTTATAACAGAATGAAAAAATACTATCCGATATGGCTTTCTGTTATCGTCTCAGCGCTGCTCTTCGGGGCATGGCATGGCAATATGGTACAGGCGCTATATGGCACATGTATGGGAATTTTGATTGCTTACACCTACGAAAGGTTTAAAAATTTTAAGATTCCATGCATATTTCATGCGATAGCCAATATTTCGGTTTATACTATTACCTATAATCAGGGATTATATAATGCTGTTGTTCGTTCTTATAATGCGGTGGTGTTGATTGGGATATCGATAGTTTTAATTGTATTAATTGAGAAAAAGCTGCTGAATGCTATTTTATACGGAAGTGAAGAAGTTTAAGGCTTTAATGAGTTTTTAAATGTGTCAAAACAACGGACAGCACGCATTGCGAGCAGTCCTTATGTTAATAAAAATCCCCATCACATAAGATGGGGATAAAATGTTTTTAATGATGTTTTCTTCCATGTCCTGAATTATGATGTCCGGTTGAGTTGTTGTGAGTATGTTCTCCCACAATGGTACAACCGTCCAAGTTGCAATAGTTGTGATGATGTTCACCTTCAATAGTGCAGCCGTCTACATCGCAGTATTTGTGATTGTGTTCGCCTTCAATGTTGCACCCATCTACATCGCAGTATTTGTGAGTATGCTCACCTTCAATGTTGCATCCATCTACATCACAGTAGTTATGACTGTGCTCACCTTCAATAGTGCACCCGTCTACGTCACAGTATTTGTGATCGTGTTCGCCTTCAATAGTACATCCGTCCATGTCACAGTATTTGTGAGTATGTTCGCCTTCAATGTTGCACCCGTCCACATCGCAGTATTTGTGATTGTGTTCGCTCTCAATGTTGCATCCATCTACGTCACAATATTTGTGAGTATGGTCGCCATTAATAGTGCACCCGTTCACGTCGCAATATTTGTGAGTATGCTCACCTTCAATGCTGCATCCTCCTATATCGCAGTACTTGTGAGTATGTTCACCCACAATGTTGCAACCGTCTATTTCACAGTAATTGTGTGTATGCGCTCCTCTTATTGTGCAGCCGTCAACGCCACATTCCTGGGCCCTTGAGTTGATTCTGATTCCGGCCACAAGCAATACCATAATACCTGCCATAAGAAATAACAATACTTTGTTTTTCGTTTTCATTCTATCACCCTTTCTTATGTCTAGATTGTAACATACATACAAATAATACGCCACATTACTTTATTCATCGCTCTATTATTTTTGCCAATTCATTAGAAATAAAATCTATAGTGTAGTCTTTCGGACTATTTTCAGAGAACAACCCATTTTCAACCAGCTCTTTGGCCGCTTCAACGCCTTTTGAATTATAAACGGAAAAATCTACCATCATGTGCCCTGATGATTATGTTTCTTATTCCGCCCATAACCATTGTTACCATACACATCGGGCATGGCTCCAATGCAGTGTATAATGTATACAGGATTTTACATAGGGATATTTTAAATGCTCTTCTAATGATATATACAGTCTTCTATGTCCGGCAGTAACTTATAGACGGACGTTCCTATCTTTTCCTCAAAATAATCTTTATACTGATAAGTATGATTCCAACGGTCAACAGAAAACGGATGCATACCATAACGTCTTGTTGTATCAACAAATCTTTTTTCCAGAATACAAAATCCATTGGCGTCTGCGAGTGAATCGCAAAGAATAATCAGTTTATCATAATCATCGTATTCAATATTACACAAATAATTATTGATAAAATCATATTGCGTTTTACTGACATCATTTTTTGCGATATCCGCTTTTATGTCCTGAATGGGAAACGAATGGGTTAGGCATATTCTTGCAATTTCATCCCATCCTTTAGAAATAGCATAATCATAACCGTCAATGGTATGCCTTAAGGCTGAAATTCCTGTTCGACGTCCGATATCATGTAATAATCCGCAGACAAATGCCTTGTCAGGCTCCATGAACTCACAATGCTCTGCAATAATTCTTGCTGCATTTGCGACATTATAAGAATGTTTTGTCCAAGGTCCGGGGTTCATTGTTCCGGCAATTTCTAATTCTTGTATTGCGGTTTCTTTATCCGGGAACAAAGGTAATCACCTCCATGGTTTTCGATTTGTTTATATGTTCGGTTTCCATTTAAATCACGGTTGTGATTTACAAGAGAAATATAATCATGTAACAAATTATAACACAAAATACATGGGAATGACGAACTGATTGAAATGTTTTCTATCCGCACTTTGAAGTTGCGCGATTCAAAAAAATAGCGCATATAGGTTGGTTGCAGCTTGTAGATGATAATACTATACTGATAATGCTGCGCGGCGAGGGAAAATGAAAGGAGAATATTTTATGAGCTTTGGAAAAAATTTGCAGTTTTTAAGACATCTAAAAGGGAATATGACGCAGGAGGATTTGGCTGAAAAAATGAATATCAGCCGTCAAACCGTATCAAAATGGGAGTTGGATACCGCACAGCCTGAAATGGACAAGGCTATAGAGCTTTGCAGGCTTTTCAATTGTTCGTTGGACAACCTGTTCCGCGGTGACATGGTCGCTCGTGGCGAAGTGTATACAAATTTGCGTGTAGAAACCGTTCCCGCTTTCCGCTATATAAAGCATGCCGTTATAAGCTCCGACCCTGAGGGGGACGCTATTGACAGAGTAATTTCCATTGCCCGCAGTTGCGGCGTGGACAAACCTCGTGTCATTGGCTGGGATTTTCCCAATGTGTCACAGGAGCAGATAAATGTTTTCAATATGCATGGCTACGAAGCAGCATGGATACTGCCTGATGGAGTCGTCCCTCCTGATATTGAAATACACGAGCAGGCAGCCCACAGGTATGCGGCAATTCACATTGAAAAGCCCTTTGAGAATCCGTTTGTGACTATTCCCAACGGCTATAAAACACTTATGGAGTATATGCGCGTGAACGGTCTGGAACGCACGAAAAAGGACGTTATCCCCTGCTTTGAAACTGACGGGGAGAGTATGGATATTTATATTGCTTGTTCTTAATTACTTATAAGTCAGGAAAAACCTGCCTGTGGGATTAATATCACAGGCAGGTTTTTGCAAAGAAAACTTGTCAAAAGGTGTTGACAAGAAAACTTGGCAGCACTATAATTAAGAAAATGCCAAGTAAACTTGTCAATACAAATTGGAGGTTTTTCTATGAATAAGGAAGAAATATTGGAAATGAGCAGAGCGGAGAATAAGAATAAGGACATTTATGAACAGGAGGTCTTGAAGCAGGCGAGTACAGCTGCGCTTATAGTAATGCCGGCTCTTGCGGCAATCTTTTTTGCAGCACAGATATTTGTCGGTGGTGGTACGAATTGGGGCTTATGGGCTATTGTTTTCAGCGCAAACATGACGACATTCTGGGTGAAATACGTAAAGCTCCGACGTAAGCACGAGCTTGTGCTGGCAATTGCATATACAGTATTGGTATCCGCAATGTCCGGATGTCATATCTATAATCTGATTACATCTTCTACGATTTTATAAGGCGATGATAGGGTGAAATTAGAAATTTCACCATCTTGATTTGAATGCCTGCTGAAGCAGGCAGATGGGAGTTAGTGTGAAAAATAAATTTTTCACACTTTGAGAGAAAGGCATGGTTATTAATATGGACGATAAACTTGTATTAAAAAACAATCTCAAGGAAGCACGGGCAGAGCGGAAGTTATCACAAAACCAACTTGCAGAACTGGTTGGTGTATCACGTAATACAATCAGCTCTATAGAAACCGGGCAGTTCAACCCCACAGCTAAATTGGCGTTAGTTCTATGTATTGCATTAGATAAGAAGTTCGAGGAACTTTTCTATTTTTAGGGTGCAAAGGAAGCAAATTAACAGATAAAATGCTTATAATATTTAAATTGTCAAATTATCTGACAATTTCATAAAAATTCTATATTTACAATCCCCCCAAAAGGGTGTATAGTAATGAATAGTTTAAGTCGCAAAGGTGCGAAGCAATAGCTGATACCTTTGCGACTTTTTTTGGCATAAGGGTGACTTATAATCAGCATCCCTCATGAAAGGAGACAAAACTATGTTTGATGCAAAATCTAATATCCCCCATGCGCCCCTGCATAGGATGGAATTTGAGCATGACAACTGCGGTATCGGAGCCTGCGTTAATATCAAAGGTGAAAAAAGCCGTGCCACAGTAGAAAATGCTCTTAAAATAGTAGAAAATTTGGAACACAGGGCCGGTAAAGATGCAGAAGGCAAGACCGGTGACGGTGTTGGAATCCTTACTCAGATTCCCCATAAGTTTATGGTAAAGGCAACGGAAAAGCTGGGAATTTCAATAGGTAAGGAGCGTGAATACGGAATAGGTATGTTCTTTTTCCCACAGGATGAGCTTCAACGCAACCAGTCCAAGAAAATGTTTGAGATCATCGTGGAAAAAGAAGGGCTTAAGTTTCTCGGCTGGAGAACCGTACCTATCGATCCTTCAGTGCTTGGACATAAGGCGGTTGAGTGTATGCCCTGCATTATGCAGGCGTTTGTAAAGAAACCTGACAATATTCCTAAGGGGTTGGATTTTGACAGGAAACTCTATATATTAAGAAGAACTTTTGAACAGTCTACGGATGTGACATATGTGGTTTCGTTGTCCAGCAGAACAATTGTATACAAAGGAATGTTTTTGGTAGGGCAGCTTCGTACCTTCTTTATGGACCTTCAGGATAAAGATTACGAGTCTGCGATTGCGATTGTACATTCGCGCTTTTCCACAAATACGAATCCAAGCTGGGAGCGTGCGCATCCTAACCGCTTTATAGTACATAACGGCGAGATTAATACAATACGCGGCAATGCGGATAAGATGCTGGCGCGTGAAGAAACAATGGAATCCGAGCATCTGGCAGGGCAGCTTCATAAGGTACTACCGGCGATAAGTGCATCAGGTTCGGACTCGGCAATGCTCGATAATACTTTGGAATTCCTTGTTATGAGTGGGATGCCTCTGCCGCTTGCGGTAATGATCACTATTCCTGAGCCTTGGGAGAACAATAAAACCATGACTCAGAAAAAGAAAGACTTCTATCAATATTATGCAACAATGATGGAGCCTTGGGACGGTCCTGCATCCATCCTTTTCTCGGACGGAGATATTATGGGAGCGGTTCTTGACCGAAACGGTCTACGCCCTTCAAGGTATATGATAACGGATGATGACACGCTTATCCTTTCCTCAGAAGTAGGGGTTTTAGACATTGACCCAACCAGTATCGTTGTAAAAGAAAGACTGCATCCGGGCAAGATGCTTTTAGTTGATACACTGCAGGGCAGGGTAATTGACGATGATGAGTTAAAAGAGAAATATGCTTCTGCGCAGCCCTACGGTGAATGGCTGGATAATCACCTTGTTGCGTTAAAAGAGCTGAAGATTCCGAACATGAGAGTACCGGAATTCAGTAATGAAGAGAGACAGCGTATGCAGAAAGCCTTCGGTTACACATACGAGGATTTAAAGTCCAGTATACTTCCGATGGCAAAAAGCGGTTCGGAGGCGATTGCGGCAATGGGTGTAGATACGCCGCTTCCGGTGCTTTCTAAGGCCCACCATCCGCTTTTCCACTATTTTAAACAGCTTTTTGCACAGGTAACAAATCCGCCCATTGATGCAATACGTGAAGAAGTGGTCACTTCGACGACGGTCTATCTGGGTACAGACGGCAACTTATTGGAGGAAAAGCCCGAAAACTGCAATATGCTCAGGGTTCATAATCCGATATTGACCAGTACGGACTTATTAAAAATCAAAAATATGAAGTCTGAGGGCTTTAAAGTAGAAGTTGTTCCGATTACATATTATAAGAATACAAGCCTGGAAAAGGCGATTGACAGGCTTTTTGTAGAAGTAGACAGAGCCTTTCGCGGCGGTGTAAACATACTTATTCTTTCCGATAGGGGAGTGGATGAGAATCGTGTGGCGATACCGTCACTTTTGGCAGTTTCGGCATTGCAGCAGCACTTAGTCAATACGAAAAAGAGAACCAGCGTGGCGATTGTGCTTGAGTCGGCGGAGCCAAGAGAAGTGCATCACTTTGCAACCCTGCTTGGATTCGGGGCTTCGGCAATCAATCCGTATCTGGCACAAGAAAGTATCAAGGAGCTGATTGACAATCATATGCTGGATAAGGATTACTATGCGGCAGTCAATGATTATAATGACGCAGTGTTGCATGGTATTGTAAAAATTGCTTCTAAAATGGGTATTTCAACGATTCAGTCTTACCAGGGCTCGAAGATTTTTGAAGCAATTGGAATTGATAAAGAGGTTATTAATAAATATTTTACCAATACAGTGTGCCGTATAGGGGGTATTACACTAAAGGATATTGAAAAAGAAGTTGATACATTGCACTCAATGGCCTTTGACCCACTCGGTCTATCAACGGACTTAGAGCTGGATGCCGCTGGACATCATCAAATGAGGAGTGGTGCGGACGAGCATCTATACAACCCTGAGACTATACATTTACTACAGGAGTCAACCAAGCGCGGTGACTACGAAATGTTTAAAAAATATACTCAGGCAGTCAATAATGAAAAGAGTATTAAGACTCTGCGTGGGCTGATGGATTTCAATTATGCCAAGAAACCCGTGCCAATAGAGGAAGTAGAGAGTGTTGACACTATTGTCACAAGATTTAAAACAGGTGCGATGTCGTATGGCTCCATTTCTAAGGAAGCGCATGAGACAATGGCAATAGCTATGAATCGTCTTCATGGAAAATCCAATTCGGGTGAAGGTGGAGAGGACAAAGAGCGGTTAAAGGTTGGCGCAGATGGACTGAATAGATGTTCTGCAATTAAGCAGGTAGCAAGCGGACGCTTTGGAGTGACGAGCGAATACCTAAACAGCGCGGTAGAAATCCAGATTAAGATGGCGCAGGGGGCAAAGCCTGGAGAAGGCGGTCACCTTCCGGGCGGGAAGGTATATCCCTGGATTGCTAAGACAAGGCATTCAACAGCGGGAGTCAGCCTGATTTCACCGCCGCCGCATCATGATATTTACTCAATTGAAGATTTGGCGCAGTTAATTTATGATTTAAAAAATGCCAATACAAGGGCAAGGATTTCCGTTAAGCTGGTTTCGGAAGCAGGAGTAGGAACGGTAGCAGCAGGCGTTGCCAAAGCCGGAGCACAGGTAATTCTGGTTTCCGGATACGACGGCGGTACAGGAGCGGCGCCGCGTACCTCTATCCACAACGCAGGCCTTCCCTGGGAACTTGGACTTGCCGAGACTCACCAGACCCTGATTCAAAACGGTCTTAGAAATAAAGTGAGAATAGAGACGGACGGTAAACTTATGAGTGGGCGTGATGTTGCAATCGCAGCAATACTTGGCGCTGAAGAGTTTGGTTTTGCAACTGCGCCGCTTGTAACAATGGGCTGCGTAATGATGAGAGTCTGCAACTTAGATACCTGCCCGGTGGGTGTGGCAACCCAGAATCCGGAGCTTCGCAAACGCTTTAAGGGCAAGCCTGAGTATGTGGAAAACTTTATGAAATTCATTGCGCAGGAGCTGCGTGAGTATATGTCTAAGCTGGGCGTGCGCACAGTGGATGAACTGGTCGGAAGAAGCGATTTATTAAAAATGAAAGAAGACCTATCTGAGAAACAGAAAAAGATAGATTTAAGCCTGATACTTGAAAATCCTTATGAAAAAACCAAAGAAAAAGTGATTTTTGACGCTAAGCAAGTATATGACTTTGAATTAGAGAAGACTTTGGATGAAAAGGTACTGCTTAAGCAGCTTGGCAAGGCATTGGAAAGTGGACAAAAGAGAAGTATTGAAGTTGATGTAAGCAATACGGACAGGACTTTCGGAACGATTCTGGGCTCAGAAATTACCAGAAAATATGGAGACACGCTGGCGGAAGACACTTATCGCATTTTGTGTAACGGCTCCGGCGGACAGAGTTTTGGAGCTTTTATTCCCAGCGGGCTTACCCTGGAGCTTGTCGGCGATTCCAATGACTACTTTGGTAAAGGCTTATCAGGCGGAAAACTGATTGTCTATCCTCCTAAAGGTTCTAAGTTTAAGCAGGATGAAAACATTATTATAGGAAATGTTGCACTTTACGGCGCAACATCGGGCAAAGCCTTTATAAACGGCGTGGCAGGAGAGCGTTTCTGCGTTCGTAATTCAGGCGCCGTTGCGGTTGTTGAGGGCGTAGGTGATCATGGCTGTGAATATATGACCGGCGGACGTGTGGTAGTACTTGGAGCGACAGGTAAGAACTTCGCGGCAGGAATGAGCGGCGGTGTTGCCTATGTACTTGATGAAAACAACGACTTGTACACCAAGGTAAATAAGGAAATGGTTTCTTCTTATGAAATTACTTCCAAATATGATGTTCTTGAACTTAAAGATATGATTAAGGAACATGTGGCTTTGACTAATTCAGTCAAGGGAAAAGAGATTTTGGATAATTTCGGCGAATATCTTCCGAAGTTTAAGAAAATAATCCCTCATGACTATGAGCGTATGCTGAAACTGATTGTTCAGATGGAAGAAAAGGGACTTAGCGCGGAACAGGCACAGATTGAAGCATTTTACGCTAACAAGGCTTAGAATCAGAGAAAGGAATGTTGATTAAAATGGGAAAACCTACCGGATTTTTAGATTATGAACGCAAGGTCTCAAAGGATGTGGGACCGAAACAGCGTATAAAGAATTTTAATGAATTTCACGAACATCTTTCTATGGAAGAACAACAGCTTCAGGGCGCAAGATGCATGGACTGCGGCGTGCCTTTTTGCCAGTCGGGAATGACACTTGCCGGTATGACCTCAGGCTGTCCGCTGCACAATCTTGTGCCGGAATGGAACGACTTAGTGTACACAGGAAACTGGGAACAGGCATATTACCGCCTTCACAAAACCAACAACTTCCCTGAATTTACATCGAGAGTGTGTCCTGCATTGTGTGAGGCAGCATGTACCTGTAATATTACGGGAGAGCCGGTTTCCACCAAGGAAAATGAATATGCAATCATAGAAAATGCCTATGAGAAAGGCTATGCAGCCGCAAAACCACCTGTGACAAGGACCGGAAAAAGCGTTGCGGTAGTAGGCAGCGGTCCCTCCGGCCTTGCAGTAGCAGACCAGTTAAACAGAAGAGGACATCAGGTAACCGTATTTGAGCGTTCTGACAGAATAGGCGGTTTATTAATGTACGGTATTCCGAATATGAAGCTTGAAAAACATATAATAGAGCGAAAGATTAAGGTAATGGAAGAAGAAGGCGTTTCCTTTGTCACAAACGCCGATATCGGAAAAGGCGTAAAAGTAGAGAAACTTTTAAAAGAATTTGACCGCGTAGTGCTTGCCTGCGGTTCCTCCAATCCAAGAGATATAAATGCCCCCGGCAGGGATGCCAAAGGAATTTACTTCGCAGTCGATTTCCTCACAAGGAATACCAAAAGCCTCTTGGATTCTGACTTCAAGGATAAAAAATACATAGACACCAAGGATAAAAACGTAGTTATAATCGGCGGTGGTGATACCGGAAACGACTGCGTAGGCACTGCTATCCGCCACGGCGCTAAATCAGTCACCCAAATAGAAATGATGCCCAAGGCGCCCGATAAAAGAGCCGAAAACAACCCCTGGCCAGAATGGCCCAAAATCTGCAAAACCGACTACGGCCAGGAAGAAGCCATCGCAGTATATGGTCACGACCCACGTATATATGAATCTACAGTCAAAGAATTTATCAAAGATAAAGAAGGAAATCTGAAAGGTGTCAAAATAGTACAGCTTACATGGGAAAAAGACGAAGCCACCGGACGTATGAATATGAAAGAGGTTGCCGGTTCTGAGAAAGTGCTGGATGCAGAAATTGTACTTATCGCCGCCGGTTTCCTCGGAAGCCAGAAATATGTAACCGACGCTTTCAAGGTGGAGACAGACCAGAGAAGCAATGTAAAAACTGCTGACGGAGAGTTCAAAACAAGTGTAGATAACGTATTCGTAACAGGAGATATGCACACCGGTCAGTCCCTTGTAGTAAAAGCAATCAGGCAGGGACACGAGTGTGCAAGAGAAGTGGACGAGAGCTTGATGGGTTACTCTAATCTTTATGTTCAGTAATTGAATAAAGGCTTTACACTTACGGCGTTGATTGCTATAATAATTATATATACAAGTAAATAACGTTTCACAAAAAGTAGGTGATTATATGACTGAAAAAGAAATGATGCAAAGAAATATTGAAGAGTTCTCCAGACTTCAAGACTATATGATTGAAGATGGGAAAGACGCAAAAGCATATAAAACTATGTATAAGCGTTATTTAGATTTAAAAGCAATTTTACAAGTTTCTGGTGTGAACCTCACAGACATTGACAGAATCAAAGAATAGCATTTTATACAACTGAATAGCTATCGTAACAAAAGTGCATGATAAAGATAGCAAATCAATATCATGCACTTTTTATGTGAAAAAATTCAATAAATTACAACATATCTTCGCCAGTTACTATCTACAGCAACTGAATCCCATTCTCCAGCGCCGCCTTCGTCACATCCTCCGGCCACAGCGAAGACTGCACCTCTCCAATATGCGCCTTACGCAGGAAGAACATACAAATACGCGACTGCCCGATTCCTCCTCCAATTGTCAGAGGAAGCTCATCATTAATAATAGCTTTCTGGAACGGCAGCTCCGCCCTTTCCGGACATCCCGCCTTATCGAGCTGGCTGAGCATAGCTTCCTTGTCAACGCGGATACCCATTGAAGACAGCTCCAGTGAAATATCCAGAACCGGATAATATACGATGATATCTGCATTTAACGCCCAGTCATCATAATCGGGCGCACGGCCGTCGTGCTTTTCACCTGATTTTAATAAATCCCCGATTTGCATGAGGCAGACAGCGCCTTTTTCTTTCGTAATAAGATATTCACGCTCCTTGGGAGTAGTGCCCGGGTACATATCCTCAAGTTCCTGGGTTGTGATGAAGAAAATATCATGCGGAAGAATTTCTTCTATGTAATCATAACGGATTGCCATATATTTTTCGGTTTTACGAAGAACCTTATATACGCTGCGAACCGTCTCCTGTAAAAAGTCTATGCTACGTTCTTCCCTTGATATAATTTTTTCCCAATCCCACTGGTCTACATAGATAGAGTGGATATTGTCGGTCAGTTCATCGCGGCGAATAGCACTCATGTCGGTATACAGTCCCTCACCATACGAAAAACCGTATTTTTGCAGAGCGTAACGTTTCCACTTCGCCAGGGAATGTACGATTTCCGCCTGAGCCTCATTCTGCTCTTTGATGCCGAATACTACCGGACGCTCCACGCCGTTTAGGTTGTCGTTGAGTCCGGATGCAGGATCAACGAACAGTGGAGCCGAGACACGCAGCAGATGCAGGCGTTCAGCTAACAGATTTTGAAAAAAGTCTTTAACCGTTTTGATACCAACCTGCGTATCATGAAGATTAAGGGCAGATTGATAATTCTTTGGAATGATTAAATTGTTCATAGAAACCTCCTTTTATTTATGTTCAATATACCAATTATATCCTTCAAAAATCAAGGTGCGCTGTTGATTGTCAAATATTGGTTCAAGCGTTTCCGACATCCAGTTATGTATTTCTTCTTCCGTTTTATAGCCGCCTTCAATTTTGGCGTTTACATTTGACTGAATCATCATAAACCGGATGAAGGAATCCATATCAAATTCATGCTTCATCTCATAAGTCACCTGATTTTTTATTAAAAAGTTATCAGTCAGGTCCTTTTGCTGCCAGACATCATCTTTTCTTGGCGGTTTGGGGAAATCGGCAAGATACAGGTCATGATACCATTTTGTATAAGCGTAGTTCCCGGCCATTTTGTCTGATATCCAGAAATCGTATATTATAAGAAGACCGTTTTTTGCCATGACAGTGTCCATGTTGTCTAAAAGTAAGTCCTTATCCACCCAGTTAACAACTCCGGCGGCAGTCACAATATCATATGGCGTTTCAGGAAGCTTGGTTTCTTCTGCTTTTGCCGTATAAAATGTAAATTCAGGGGTGTCGTACAGAGACTTACAGACATGAATCATTTCGTCTGAAATATCCGTACCTGTAACTTTATCGCAAATAAGCTTCAGCGCCTTGGTGGACAATCCGGCTCCGCAGCCCACATCCAGCCCGTTTTTAAAAGGTTTATTAAGGGCGCAGTCGGATTTGACTTTATCCATGACTAATCTATGCAGCCAGGGCCTGTCTTTTGCATATCCGTTGGCAATTCGTTTATTGTCAAATGATTTATTGTTCATTAGTCATCCTTTTTCTGTTACAGATAATTTACACAGTAAATTTTCTGATATCGTCCTAAAGTCTGAGTATTGGAAAAAATTTTGTAATTACCTGTAATATTATATTATTTGGGGGTTGGTACGTCAATATTAGGTAAAGTAAAAATGATTTAGAATTCATTACTGGATTATTACTTTAAAAATGGAGCGGACATACTATAACCAAAGAAATTTCAAAACAGAACAAATGTTCTAAAAAGTGTTGCAATTAGAATCAAACTATGATATTATAGAAACAGAACAAACGTTCTCGTGGCGCAATCCCCTCAGTCATAACAGAAACGGAGTACCAAAATGGAGTTTAGAATCTCGGAAAAGATATCAATCATGGACAAACTGAATATCCTTGCAGATGCTGCCAAATATGATGTATCATGCAGTTCCAGCGGTTCTTCCAGAAACGGTGACGGTAAGGGAATGGGAAATACCGTGGCAGCGGGACTATGCCATAGTTTTGCAGCGGATGGGCGTTGTATTTCCCTGTTAAAAATCTTATTTACTAATGAATGTATTTTTGACTGCAAATATTGTATGAACAGGCGCTCTAATGATGTGCCGAGAGCCTCGTTTACACCGGATGAGGTCTGCGAGTTAACGATGGAATTTTACAGGCGCAATTATATAGAAGGTTTATTTTTAAGTTCCGGCATTCTGCACAGTCCCGATTATACTATGGAATTGATATGCCAGACTTTGTACAAGCTGCGTACAGTATATAATTTTCAGGGCTATATTCATGTGAAGGCAATTCCGGGTGCGGACCCCATGTTGATACAAAAAGCCGGGTTTCTGGCTGACAGGATGAGCGTGAATTTAGAATTGCCGACTGCCGAGAGCCTTAAGCAGCTTGCACCTAATAAGAATAGAAAGAATATTTTAAAACCGATGAGGCAGATTCAGAATGGAATAAACGCTAATCGCGAGGAACTGGTACTGTATAATCATTCGCCGCGTTTTTGCGAAGCCGGACAATCCACTCAGATGATAATCGGAGCAACGCCTGAGAGCGACTATCAGATTATGGCAGTGGCGGAGAGTTTGTATAATAAATTTTCACTAAAAAGGGTGTATTATTCCGCGTTTGTCAATGTGAATGAGGATAAGGAGCTGCCGGCGCTTCCCGGAGGACCGCCGCTTTTGCGGGAACACAGACTGTATCAGGCGGATTGGCTGCTTAGATTCTATGATTTTACGGTTGATGAACTTTTAACAAGCGACCGGCCGAATTTTAATATGATGATAGACCCGAAGGCGGACTGGGCAGTCAGACACTTAGACCAGTTTCCTATAGAAATTAACCGTGCAGATTATAAACTCCTTTTAAGAATACCGGGCATAGGCGTAAAAAGCGCCAGACGCATAGTAAGGGCAAGACGATTTGCTAATTTAACTTTTGACGATCTGAAGAAAATCGGAGTTGTGCTTAAGAGAGCCTTATATTTTATTACGTGCAGCGGAAAGATGATGTATCCGACTAAAATTGAGGAAAATTATATAGTCAGACACCTGACCTATCAGAAAGAGAGATTACCGTTTGCTGCGGACGGAATGTGGTATGAGCAGATGTCGCTGTTTTCTTAGAGAGGAGACAGGTTTAATAATGGAAGAAAAATATCTGATATGTGAAGATTCCATAGAGGGTGTTTTCACAGGAATATATGATGCCTATGCACTGAGGGAGGAACATGCGCATCTTCATATTCAAATCGGAGAGGAAGAAAATTATAGATTATTTGCTCAGTATATGAATATAATTCCAGACGCTGTAAAAATTAGAAAAGTAGTGGAAACTATTTGTAAAAGACTTGGTGATGAAACGTATTTAAGCATATGCCGCGCGCTTGCATCAGCGGACAGCGGTAAGGGCGAGGCAGTTTATAAGACTGTGGTCAACGGGCTGACGCAGGGAGGCGGCAGAAGAGTTATGGAGAACCTTGTAAATCCCTATGTCGGGCAGGTGTTCCGCTTGGCGAGAAATACGTCGAATGAGACAAACCATTTTATGGAATTTTTGAGATTTAAGGAGTCGCAAGATGGGATACTATTCGCAAAAATAGGGGCGAAATGCAATGTCATACCGTTTTTGATGCCGCATTTTTCAGACAGACTTCCTCTGGAGAATTTCATTATTTATGATGATAAACATAATTTATATGGGGTTCATCCGGCGGGTAAAGCGTGGTATATTGTATCTGATATGGAGAAACAGGTAGAAGCCATGTTTGAGATATCGGAGAAAGAAGAGCAGTATCAGGAGCTTTTTACCATGTTTTGCCAGACAATTGCCATAAAAGAGCGTGCTAATTTAAAACTGCAGCAACAGATGCTTCCGTTAAGGTTCCGAGAATATATGGTGGAATTTGTGGAAAAGTGAATAAAATGTGGTATGTCAGAGTGATATGATAGGTTGATGATTGACAAAAAACACAAAAAATAACAGATGTTAGTAAAAAAAATGTGCAAAATGTTAAAATTAGCAAAATTTTGATACTTTATATTCGGGAAATTTGTTATTTACAAAAATAAAAATGATAGAGTATTATAATACCATAATGATTCTGTCTGGAGTCATAGTTGTAAAAGCCAAAAGAAAAATGAAAAGGAGGGTATTTATAGTGATGCAACACAGAATTAAGTTGAGACCAGACGAAGTAAAAGATTTTGTAACAGCTGCTGAGAAGTGTACGTTTGACATTGACATTTCCTATAACAGTTTCATAGTAGATGCCAAATCCATCATTGGTGTTATGGGATTGAATTTCAATCAGGTACTAACAGTTTCTTGCAATGGCTATGATGCCGATTTTGAAGAGTATCTATTAAGATTTGCAGTTGCTTGTTAAGGATGTTTATACAGGCAGGACATAATTTTATAGCATTATTGACTCCCTATTCATGATATCGTAGTATCTTGGTAGGGAGTTTTTATATTTAGGAGAAGCATATGGAGATTCACATTTCTGTAAGAAGTCTGGTAGAGTTTATCCTGCGTTCGGGTGATATTGACAATCGTAAAGCCGCTTTTTCACCGGAGGCAATGCAGGAGGGCGGGCGTATACATAGAATGATTCAAAGAAGGATGGGTGCGGAGTATCATGCCGAGGTAGGGCTTCGCTACATCCATAATACCGGGCGTTATGATATTGTGATAGATGGTCGTGCCGACGGTATTATTATAGAAGCTTTGGAAAATACGGAACCGGATATTACAGACAAAATCAGCGTAACTATAGATGAAATAAAAGGCACATATCATGACCTTATCAAAATGAAGCAGGCGATTCCCGTGCATCTGGCACAGGCGAAATGCTATGCTTATATTTATGCCACGCAGAATAAACTTAAGTCTATAAGGGTGAGGATGACTTACTGCCATTTGGATACTGAAGAAATCCGCTATTTTCACTATGACTATCTGTATGACGAGCTTAAAGAATGGTTTGATGAGGTTATAGGTAAGTATGAAAAATGGGCTGACTATAGTTTTGAGTGGCAAAAGCTTCGCCAGTCTTCTATCAAGGAACTGGCTTTTCCTTTTGAATACAGGGAGGGCCAAAAAGAGCTTGTCACCTATGTATATCAGACCATATATCATAGAAGAAAGCTGTTTATAGAAGCGCCCACCGGAGTTGGAAAAACAATTTCGACGGTCTTTCCGGGGATAAAGGCAGTTGGCGAGGGGCTTATAGAGAAGATTTTTTATCTGACGGCAAAGACGATTACCAGAACCGTGGCAGATGATACATTTAAACTGCTGCGGGAGGGGGGGCTTAAATTTAAGACTGTTATACTGACAGCTAAGGAGAAAATCTGCTTTTTGGAGGAAATGGAATGTAATCCGGAAGCGTGTCCGTATGCCAGGGGGCATTATGACAGAATAAACGAGGCAATATATGATTTACTTACGAATGAAGAAAGCTTTAGTCGGGAAAAAGTGGAAGAATATGCGAAAAAGCATCAGGTATGTCCGTTTGAAATGTGTCTTGACATGAGTCTTTTTTCGGATGCCGTAATATGTGATTACAATTATGTATTTGATCCGCATGTTTATCTTAGACGATTTTTTGCGGATGGAAGCCAGAATGAATATCTGTTTTTAATTGATGAGGCACACAATCTGGTGGAGCGCGGCAGGGAGATGTACAGTGCCGTTTTATGCAAGGAAGACTTTTTGACGCTGAAAAAGACAGTGAAACCGTATTCGCCTAAGTTAGAAAGGTACTTGGAAAAGTGTAATAAAGAGCTGCTTTCGCTTAAAAAGGAGTGTGAGAATTATAAAATCGAGGATTCTATATCGCCCTTTGTTATGGCGCTTAGCAGGTTAAATTCAGCAATGGAGGATTATTTAGAAGAACATGACGAGAGTCCGGTGCGTCAGGATATACTTGAGTTTTATTTTGAAGTTTCACATTTTCTCGGGATTAATGATTTAATGGACGATAATTATGTGACGTATTCCCAGATGAATGACGATGGCAGCTTTATTTTGAAGCTGTTTTGTGTCAATCCGTCAAAAAATCTGCAGGAATGTATGATGAGAGGGAGAAGCAGTATTTTATTTTCGGCAACGCTTTTACCCATTCAATATTATAAAAGCCTGCTTGGAGCGCAGGAGGGCGATTACGAGGTATATGCCAAGTCGGTTTTTAAACCTGAAAAAAGAGGTTTGTATATTGCGAGTGATGTAACCAGTAAATATACAAGACGAGGCGAGATGGAATATTATAATATCGCCTGTTATATATATGAAACAGTAAAGAACAGATACGGAAATTATATGATTTTCTTCCCATCCCATGCTTTTTTGCAGAATGTCTATAAGAGCTTTACGGAATATTTTGCAGATGAGAGTATAGAGTGTATTTTACAAAAAGACCATATGAGCGAGAATTCAAGAGAAGAATTTCTGGCGCGATTTATAGGAAATGAGGAGTGCAATTTATCCGAAGCAATTAATATGGATATCGAAATAGAGGAAGAAAAGACATTACTCGGTTTCTGTGTTATGGGCGGTATTTTCAGTGAGGGAATAGACCTAAAGAACGACAGCCTGATTGGTGTAATCATTGTCGGAACCGGTATACCGCAGGTCTGCAATGAAAGGGAGATTTTGAAAAAGTACTTTGACAGCTTTGGGGAAAACGGCTTCGACTACGCGTACCAGTATCCGGGAATGAACAAGGTACTGCAGGCAGCAGGACGTGTAATACGGACAGCAGAGGATGTAGGTATTGTGGTTTTACTGGATGAGCGCTTTTTAACATCGTCATATAAAAGATTATTCCCAAGGGAGTGGAGTAATTACGAAGTAGTCACAACGTCTCAGATTGCAAAGAGAGTGGAGTGGTTCTGGGATAAAGTGAACAAATAAATTCGTTCAAATTAAGTTGTGAAATATAATTATATTACACGTGTAATGTTATACGGTGATTAAAGAGGTGCTTTTACTGGTTTTGAGTAATATAGTCAATAATTTTTAACATTCGTAAACGAAATAATGAAAACGACATAGAGGTTTGTCATAAAATGAAATACAAGTCATAACCATGTGACATATGTGTCATATGTGGATAACTATGTGAAAATGGGGGATTTCTATGCGGTTTTGGTAACATTTTATAACAAAATCGTCATAAAAGCGGTGGAAAAGTCGGTTTACTGTAATTCGTGAATGAAAAATAGAACTGGTTTAGTCAATGGTCTAAAAATGACATAAGTCGATAAAATAGCACTGAAAATATTATAAAATTGCCAATAAATACAAAAATAACATAACGTATGTAATGTAAAGCAGAGCTTCCTATTTAGTATTATATATGATATAATAAACAAGATATTGATAAATGGCAGTGAAATCTGCTAAATACTATAAATTAAAGAGGAGAATAAGAAAATGTGGGCATACGAAAGTGTTTTTTATCAAATCTATCCGTTAGGATTCTGCGGGGCGCCGTTTGAGAATGACGGAGTGCAGGAGTCAAGGATCCTGAAAGTGATTGATTGGATTCCACATATTAAGAAACTGGGTATTAATGCAATATACTTTTCCCCTGTTTTTGAATCGGATACGCATGGTTATAACACAAGAGATTATCATAAGATTGATTGCAGGCTTGGAACTAATGAAGATTTTGCCAAGGTGTGCAATAAGCTTCATGAGAACGGTATTAAGGTAGTTCTGGACGGCGTTTTCAACCATGTCGGCAGAGGGTTCTGGGCTTTTCAGGATGTGCTTCAGAACAGGTGGGATTCCCGTTATAAGGATTGGTTCCATATTAATTTCGACGGCAATTCCAATTATAATGACGGTTTGTGGTATGAAGGCTGGGAAGGCAATTATGACCTGGTGAAACTCAATCTTAGAAATGAGGAAGTTATAAATCATATTTTTGACAGCATAAAGGGCTGGGTGGAAGAGTTTGATATTGACGGGCTGCGTCTGGATGTTGCTTATTGTCTGGATAAGGATTTCCTACGCAGGCTGCGCGGCGTCTGCAATGGACTTAAAGAAGATTTTTATCTGCTGGGTGAGACGCTTCATGGCGATTATAACCAGTGGATGAATGAGGAGATGCTTCACTCGGTTACCAACTATGAATGTTATAAGGGACTTTTTTCCAGCTTCAACAGCATGAATATGTTTGAAATCGTTCATTCACTGCTTCGTCAGTTCGGTCCGGAAAACTGGACATTATATAGAGGAAAACATATGTTATCATTTGTGGATAACCATGATGTAACAAGGGTTGCAAGCGTTTTATCCAATGAAAAGCATCTGCCGCTCATCTATGCGCTTTGTTTCGGTATGCCGGGTATTCCATGCGTGTACTACGGCAGTGAGTGGGGAACAAAAGCGAATAAGAGCGAAGGCGACCCGGCGCTTAGAGCCTGCTTCGATGAACCGCAGTGGACAGAGCTGTGCGATCATATTGCGGCGCTTGCAGAGGCGAAAAAAGGTTCGGAAGCGCTTAATTACGGAGAATTCCGTTCGGTGGTACTTACTAATAAGCAGTGTATTTTCGAGAGAAAGAGCGGAAATGAGCGTGTACTTGTAGCAATCAATGCGGACAGTGAAAGCTATACAGCCCACTTTGATGCCGGCTGCGGTATGGCAGTTGATTTAATAAGCGGAAAAGAGCATGATTTTGGAGGAGGCAGCGAACTTCCGCCATACAGTGCTTATTTCTGGAAGATGGAAAGATAAGCAGGTAATTTCATATGCTTACTGTTGTGTGAACAGTGTAAAGAGAGATAAATTAAAGAATGTCTGATACAGGAAAAAATAAGGGAAAATATCAATATAAATTGTACCGGCATGAGAGTGGCTTAGACGATATCGAACAGAGATTGCTGGATACTTTTAGAAAAAACAAGAATAGTTCTTTGAAGACGTTGATTGGGATTTACAAAGGGCATTATCTTGAGTTGTTTATGGCCGTAGTGCTTTTTGCAATTAAGCATTGCCCTGCATGGATATTGCCTATTGTAACTGCCAATATCGTGAACATAGCGACAAATCCGCCGGAAGATGCCGGCATAAAAATATTGACCCAAGTGGTCATAATGGTATTTGCGTATGCTCAGA
This sequence comes from uncultured Lachnospiraceae bacterium, assembly GCA_947174705.1. Taxonomy (GTDB): domain Bacteria; phylum Bacillota; class Clostridia; order Lachnospirales; family Lachnospiraceae; genus UBA3282. Next base: position 3,700 of record CAMWKB010000007.1, on the reverse strand, counting down.
ATGTACTTACGAACTATTTTCATACCTTATTTTACGCCAGATCGATCAGAAATGTGGAGAGGGATTTAAGGAGCACGCTGGTAAGGAAATTACAGCAATTATCTATTTCGTATCATAATGAGATGCAGTCAGGCAGGCTGCAGTCTAAGATTATGAGAGATGTGGAGCAGATAGAAACGCTCTCTTCACAGATTTTTATAACTGTACTCAGTATAATTATGAACATAACGGTTGCTTTTGGAGTAGTCGTGAGCAGAAGTCTGACGGTTTTTCTTTTTTTCATAGGGACAATACCGGTGGCGGTCTGCATCATGGTCACATTCAAGGGTAAGATTAAGGGCTATAACAGGGAATTTCGTAAAGATATTGAAGAGACTTCGGTGCATGTAATGGAAATGATAGAGATGATTCCGGTTACAAGGGCGCATGGATTAGAAGAGTGGGAAATGGATAAAATGGATACCCAGCTTTACAATGTGGCAAAATCCGGTTTGCGTCTGGATATGGTGCAATCTTATTTTTCATCAATCAGCTGGGTGGCATTTCAGATTTTTCAGGTGTTGTGTTTAGGATTTACCGGTTATCTGGCAAGTCAGGGCAAAATAAGCGTAGGCGAAGTCGTTATGTACCAGACCTATTTTGCATCAATAATAGCCTATGTTTCAAATATGATAACCCTGCTTCCTACTATAGCGAAAGGACTAGAGTCGGTTGACTCAATCGGTGACGTGCTTCTCTGTCATGATGTTGAGGACTATTCTAATAAGGAGAAACTGCCTTGTATACGGGGAGAAATTACTTTTGAAAATGCGGGTTTTCAGTATAAAAGTGGTGAAACTCCTGTATTTGAACATCTCAACCTCAAAATACGGCAGGGTGAGACAATCGCGCTGGTTGGAGAATCCGGTGCCGGAAAGACAACGATATTAAATATGGTCATTGGTTTTATCCATGCGTCGTCCGGCAGGGTTTTGATTGATGGCCATGATATGGAAGATATTGATTTAAAAAGCTACCGCGTGGGTATAGCGGTAGTTCCGCAGATGCCCATTTTGTTCTCCGGTACGATTCGGGATAATATTACATACGGAAAAGATGATATTCCTGACGAACAGTTGATGGAGGTCATAAAGGCGGCAGACTTGGAAGAATTGATAGAACAGCTGCCGGATGGAGTAGATTCAGTGGTGACTGAACATGGCAGCAATTTATCAGGCGGGCAGCGGCAGAGGATTTCTATTGCAAGAGCTTTTATCAGAGATCCGAAGATACTGATTCTGGATGAAGCAACGTCGGCACTTGACAGTATTTCGGAAGAAAAAATACGGATAGCCACAGATAATCTTGTGCAAAACAGAACCACGCTAATTGTGGCGCACAGGCTATCCACTATTAAAAATGCCGATTATATAGCGGTTATTGGAGACGGCGGTTTAAAAGAATTTGGAACTTATGATGAACTGATGGAAAAGCAGGGCGAGTTTTATAGATTGCGGCAGCTGCAACTGTAGAAATTTCCGTGATTGAGTAACATGGGTAACAATATGTTAGGCGGAATAAAAGAATCTGAAGGATAAGGATAAGGAAAATGAAAAAGAAAAAATTCACGGAGATTTTGTTGTCACTGGTGTTAGTGGGCACCATTTTTACAGGCTGCGGAAAAAAGAAGTCGGAAACACAGGCTTTATCCACGCAGGAACTGTATGATATGGCGGTCAGGGATGCGGTCTTTGCAGATGAGGATGAGATTCTCCCGTTGGTTACCATTGACAAAAACAGCGATATGGTAACATGGAATGAGGCGGGGGATAAAGTTCTGCTTCTGGCATGGCATAAATATCCTGACAGCTATCCGAAGGGTGAGGAAATAGAGATACAGTGGGGCGAGGTTTGGACCTTCACAGATAAGGAACTGATAGCGTGGTACAAGGAAAATAAGGACGGCATTACAGATATGACACTGCGCTTAGAGCAGTTGATTGGTCTTCCTGAAGGAAAGGGACATACACATTTCACAGCATTATGGGTAGAACCGGCAGATATCGTGCGCCCTGCATATGTTACCGACATTACGGCACAGATGACGAATGTCCCTTTAACCGATGAACCGTCAAATGAATTTGAAGAGTGGTATGCAGACTGGTTTGATGATAATATCTTGTGGTCATATTTTGACAGCGCATATCCATGGACCAGACTGGGCTACACCTATGACTGGGCGGATAATGGCAAGGAGTACGGATTAAGTGAATTTATAGTCTTGCCGGATTCCAATGTCACAGTGGAGTTTACACTGTCAAATGAAGAGTTTAGTGAATGGTTGAAGGAACAATAAGTCAGGCCTAAAGGCCTGACTTTTTACATACAACTCATATAGTAAGCATAGAGAGTCTGATAAGTCTCAGTGCTATAGTGAAGTCCATCCACAAGCCTATAGCCTACTGAGTTAAGATAACTATGGCTGTCTATCCAGTGAACATTTTCGTTTAGGTTGGCCTGCATCTGGGAATTAAAATATTCTACCTGTTCTTCTGTCACATAAGGGTTTTCCCAGACCGGATTTACCGATGAATAGTATACAGTAGCTCCTTTGCCTACCCATTCATTGGCCTTGGAATTTACAAGCGAGATATATTTTTGGAGATTACCTACATCATTTACACCAAGATTAATCAATATCTTAGAGCCGCTTCCGACGTTATTGTCAATTCTTGCAATGGCTTTTTCATTAAACCAGTTATAGCCCTTTGAGCTTTCTGCTATCCATGTGCACGAATTCTCACCGACACTGTTTTGCATCTGTACAAATCTTGAATCTCCTACAAAAATTACACCAGCCACGTTTTTAACTTCTGTTACCGGTTGTGGAGTTTCTGCTTCAGGAGAAGGCGTCTGCGCTTCGGGATTTTGCTGCGCATCAGCATTGGCGTCCGCTTCGGGAACGGCAGCAAGCTCGACAATTGGCTTTTCATCCTGAAGATACTGATTACTGATAAAGGCTTTATCTTCACCGTATCTAACTTCATACCATAATGTGTCAGCCTGTCCGGTCACTGTAATTTCCTGACCGGATTTAAGTCCGCCTATTATGTCATAGTCTGTTGAAGGACCTTTTCTTACATTGACTGAATCGGTCGCATACATTGTCTTAGTCTCTTCAAAAGTGGTTACCGTATATTCAGGTAATGAAGTCTCATTTGCGTCAGTGTCAGTTTCGGTTTTTGCGTTAACGTCGGAAGAATCGCTTTCTGTCTCTTTTTTATCCGGATTTTCCGTTGCTTTTGCGGATTCGGATTCGGTACTGACACTTTCGTCATTTGCAGGCTGTGTTTCATCCATAAGCGCTGCATCATTGACTTCATCGGACAATACAGTGTCTGCCGGAGTATCCGATGAATCAGTATTGCCGCATCCGATAAGCAGTATGGCGGTTATTAATGCAATTATGTAAGTGGTTTTCTTCATAATATAATGAACTCCTTTTGTAATAGTTTATATTTTTAGTGATTGGATGTCAAAAAACAGACGCCATTTCGCAAATACGGATAAATTATACAATAATTCTCCCTTTATCTCAATAAAAATATTACTTTAAAATACCGCATGCGACATAAAAAAGATTTTTAAATATATGTATTGACAAATAATATTATATGGCATATAGTATTACCAACAACAATATTATACGTCATATAATATT
>CAMWKB010000006.1 GCA_947174705.1 uncultured Lachnospiraceae bacterium | reverse complement strand
ATATTACCCTATACTAATGAAAAGAGAATTTTCTTTTCAAAACAGGATATCCTATTATCCGGCTGTATTCATAAGTGCAGTCGGACTCCGGAGGTTATTAATGAATCAGGAAGAACTTGAAAATATTATTTACGCCTATGGCAAAGATTTATATTCCTTTTGCTGTTATGTAACGCACAGCCGCCTTGAAGCTGAGGATTTATATCAGGATACCTTTCTTAAATTATATGAATTAAGAGAAAGTCTACATATAGAAACAAATCCTAAAAGCTTTATAATGAGTGTCGCACTGAACTTATACAGGAATTATAAGCGCAAATCCACACTCAGGCAGTTAAAAGTAGGAAAAAGAATTTCTATGGAAGATAACTTATTTGATATTCCTTCCAAAGAGCCCGTAATTGAGGAGCAGATTGTTCTAAAAGAAGAATGTCAGCTGCTGCGCAGTGAGGTGAATAAGCTGCCGGACAAGTATAAAATTCCAATCCTGCTCTTTTATATGGAGGGTCTGTCTTTGACAGAAATTTCACAAATTCTGAAACTGCCCTGCGGTACCGTTAAGACCAGAATCCATAGAGCAAAAAAGAATCTAAAACAGAAATTGGAGGATAGTTATTATGACAAATAATATAGATGAATTATTAAAAACTGCTCTTGCTCCAAGCGCTGTGCCGGATGAAAGGCTGAATAATCAGGTTCTATCAGCAGTAAAGGAGAGAAAAAATATGACAAATAACCTGACAAATAAAAGGAAAATACCGGCAACGGCTATTATCGCGGTCTGCACATTAATATTCGGCTCATTTACAGTTCTGGCAGCACGCCATTATTTAACCCCTTCCGAAATAGCTACGGAAATGAAGGATGATACGCTTAAAGCAGCCTTCTTAAGCGAAAACGCGCTTTTTATAAATGAAACGCAGGAAATAGGCGGCTATAGAATAATTCTCTTAGGAACCGTTGCCGGTAAGAATATCAGCGACTACTTATCAACCGATGGCAACGGCATTGTGGCAGATGACCGAATTTATACAGTAGTAGCGATTGAGCATACTGACGGAACCCCTATGCCTGATACATCTTCAGATGAATATGACATGGGAGCCTTCTATGTATCTCATTACATCCGCGGACTTGATCCGAAAAAATACAGCATTATGAGTATGGGCGGCGGTTCTTCGGCAGTTGTAAAAGACGGCGTAGAATACAGAATCATGGAAATGGACAATATAGAGATGTTTGCAGATAAAGGTATTTACGTCGGTGTATCTTCCGGAACATTTTATGACGCAAATGCGTATATTTATGATGAAAATACCGGAGTTATGACGCAGAATCCAGACTATGACGGAGTAAACGCCCTGTTTGAGCTGCCTATTGATAAAGATAAAGCTGACCCCGAGGCAGCTAAAGCCTATCTTGAAGAACTGGAAAATTCATGGAATACTCCTGATGAGCCTATAGAAAAGGACGAAACCGACCTAGCGGTAGATGATTTCATCAACAACCTTACTGCAGAGAATATTGATGAGTATGCGGTACCCATAGAGTCCACAATAATGATCTGCATCCCCGATACTAACGGAATTGTAAATTATGAATACGTTCTTGAAGATGGTTCAGGCGGAACCAGCAGAATATCTATCAATGATGTATTCCCGCATGGAGCAGCTAATAAGCTTGTTATAAATGGATACAGCTATTCCGAAGATGGTCTGGAAGGTTTGAGGATTGAAACAATGACGCTAAACGAGGATGGGACAGTTACATTTGTTGTTTATAAGCCCATAACTTAACATCAAAAAATATTAAATATTAGGATTAGGGTGTCAAATGTACCTCTTGACACCCTAATCCTAAAACTTCTATCCCAAATACTTCTCCATCAAACAAAACCTTCCCTTACGCCAATCCGCATACCCGGTCAGCTCATAGCCAAGTCCGTCATACAGCCTCAGCGCATATGGGTTCTGCGTGAATACATCAAGGCGTATTGCTTTTATTCCAATCGATAACAGCTGTTCTTCAATATGTAAAAGTGTACGCCTGCCTATTCCCATATTCTGAAAATCAGGATTCACGCACAATCTATGAACTACATAATATGGGATATTCTCGTGTTTCCACTTACCCTCTTTATACGCATCATCACATTCCTGATTCATGGCATAAACAACGGCTATATGATCATCTACGACTCCCACATACAAATTATTTTTGTTAATATCTTCCCTAAAATCAGCTTCAGTGGGATATATTTCATCCCACTGAAGAATATCATTTTCAATCATTTTGTCTACTGCGTTAGTGACTAAGCGGCATATCTCTCCTATATCTTCCATACAGGCCGGCCGGAATTTTATCTGCATAGTTTCTTTTCTCCTTTATTCCCGCGAGCAACGAGCCAAGTAATCATACTTACTTAGTCAGCATCATCATTATATCATTGCTTCTGGCAACAAACTTAGTCATTGCCTCGGGTTCAAGCGGAGCCTGCTGCAGCAGTGCAAGGTCGTAAAGCTGCTCACAGATCATTTTCACATTCTCACCCTCTTTATTCTCAAGGACATACTGTACAAGCGGATGGTTTGCATTAAGAATAAGTGTTTCGCCTTCTTTATTTCCAAACATTCCCATATCCATTCCGGGCATTGAATACATCTTCATCATATCCTGCATTCTTCTGCTTTCCTCGGATAAGGTTATCATGGAAGAAATCTTCTTATTCTTGAGCTTTTCTACCTTGATCGTTATGGAATCCTTCTTTAAGGCCTTCTTCATGATCTTGGCAATTTCTTCTGCCTGTTCTTCCATCTCCTTTTCGGCTTTCTTGGAAGTCTTAGCCTTAAAGGTATCGGTCAGATCAGCGTCGATTCTCTGGAACTTAATTCCTTGGTTCTTAGACTCCAGCTGCGACACAAACGGCTGGTCAATGTTGTGTGTAAGGATTACCGCATCCATCTTAGCGGCCTTAAACATATTTATATACTGGCTCTGCTGCTTCTCATCGGTTACGTAGTAGATGACCTTCTCTTTCTTCTCATCTTCATCGACTGAATCAGTCAATTCATCATTTACGGCATCTGCATCGCTGCCATTCTCAACAACTTCCGCTTCTACCTTATCGCCGTTCTCATCAACTACCTCAGCCTCTACCTTATTGCCGTTCTCGTCCGTTGCCGAAGCTTCAACCTCGTCAGGGTCCACCTTGTTAACTTCCAGACACTCAGGCAGCGTCATATAGTTGCCGTCCAGATTCTTGAAAAGAATGTAATCCGTCATCTTTTCACAGAACTTATCATCCTTCAGGCAGCCGAATTTAATAAACGGACTGATATCATCCCAGTATTTTTCGTACTCTTCTTTCTCGGTTTTGCACATACCTGAGAGCTTGTCTGCGACCTTTTTCGTAATATATTCGTTAATCTTATTTACAAAGCCGTCATTTTGCAGCGCGCTTCTTGAAACATTAAGCGGCAAATCCGGACAGTCAATCACACCTTTTAGAAGCATTAAGAACTCCGGAATAACTTCCTTGATATTATCTGCAATAAATACCTGATTGTTATAGAGTTTGATGGTTCCTTCAATGGACTCATATTCCATATTGATCTTAGGGAAATACAAAATACCTTTTAAATTAAAAGGATAATCCATGTTCAAATGAATCCAAAACAAAGGCTCCTTATAATCCTGAAATACTTTGCGGTAAAACTCAAGATATTCCTCTCTGGTGCAATCATTGGGATGTTTCGCCCAAAGGGGCTGTGTTTCGTTAAGGAGCTCGGGACGTTTTTTAATTTTTAACTTCTGCTCGTCCTCTTCCTTCTCTTTCTTGATTTCTTCTACTACGGTATCTGTATCAAGCTTCTCATCCTGCTTAATGATCTGTGTTTCCGTTGTATTTGCCTTGGAAAGATAGATTTCAATCGGCATAAATGAGCAGTACTTCTTGATAACTTCCCTTGCCTTATATTCGTTACAAAATTCAAGACAGTCCTCATTAATGAAAAGGGTTATCTCTGTTCCTACCTCAGTTCTGCTGCCCTCATCCATATCAAATTCCGTACCGCCGTCGCACTCCCAATGAACCGCTTTAGCGCCGTCCCGATAAGAAAGTGTGTCAATATGAACCTCATCAGCCACCATAAACGCCGAATAAAAGCCCAGTCCGAAATGACCTATGATTTGGTCGTCATTTGTCTTATCCTTATATTTTTCAATAAAATCGGCAGCTCCCGAAAAGGCAATCTGATTAATATACTCCTCTACCTCATCAGCAGTCATTCCGATACCGTTATCAATAAACTTAAGCGTCTTCTCCTCAGGATTAACAATAACCTGAATCTTAGCTTTATAATCATCAGGCAGGGTATACTCGCCCATCATATCCAGCTTCTTCAGCTTCGTAATAGCATCACAGCCGTTTGAAATAAGCTCCCTGAAAAAAATGTCGTGGTCCGAATACAGCCACTTCTTAATTATTGGAAATATGTTGTCACTATTAATAGACAAATTACCATGCTTTGCTGACATAATAATCACAATCCTTTCTGCTTTAATCTAAAATCAAGTTTAATGCCCTCGTTATAAAAAGTCAAGAAAAAATTAGCACTCAATACAATCGAGTGCTAACAATTCATCTAAACCCCTTTATTTTCCTATACTTGCGCATTTCTAAATTTTTTCTAAACTTTCTCAAATGACTTAAGAAAAGCTCATATCCTTATCGCCAAAATACTCTTTATATACTTCAAAAAAGTCTGAAGTATTAACATTTTCATCATGAATAAACCTGACGCTGTCCCACAATTCTTCATTGAGTCGTCTGGTCAACGTATCCACAAAGCTGTCATACTCAAGGCCAAAAACCTCTTCCCTTCGTTTATCCACAATTTTGACCTTATTGCTGTCGGTTTCTTCCTTATCAAATGTGCTGATACACTTAATCACATGATATCCGTATTCAGATTCTATAACATCGCTGATTTCCCCTGTTGCAAGGTTAAAAGCTGCTTTTTCAAATTCAGGATCCATTTCTCCTTTTCCGAATGAATAGCTACTCTTATCATCTTCGCTGTAATGCCTTATAAGCTCGTCAAAATCTTCTCCGTCCACAGCCTTTTCCCAAACCTCATATGCAGTTTTACGGGCGTCTTCCCTGGCTTTTTGCGTGTACTCAATCTTCTGTCCGGTGCCGTCAAGCGCATAAGTCTTTAACAGAACATGCTGTACCGTAATTGTTCTTGCCTCGTCGTCACTGATTTCGGGATTGATATCTTTAATAATGTACTGATATACCTTTTGCGCAAGGGCATACTCAGAATAGAGTCTGATTATCGTATCTTCTTTTACTCCCATTGCCTCTATTTCCGTCTCATTAAGCGAGCCGTAGTAAACCTTCGCCGCCGCCTGTGCCTGAGCCTTTTCTTCCGGCGTTAATTCAACCTCATCACGCAACGCCATCAGGTTCATCGTCTTAATCTGCGCAATCTGGGCAAGCGCAATATCCTTGACATTCTGTTCTAAAGTCATATCGCCAAGGTTAATATTCCAGATTTCTTCTCCATATGCACTTTCATATTGATTTTGTATATTAGTCAGATAGACCATAATTTCCGGAAGCGTACAAGAAGCGGTCTCAATACGGAATATTTCATCCTTACCAAGACCGGTTGTAAGTACGACTTTTACGCCGTCCGTATTATTTATGCCGCAGCCCGTAACCACGGGGGTTATCAGGCATACGGCCATAAATAATATTACGATTATTTTTTTACTTTTTATCATTCATTCACCCTACTATTTAATTTCCTGAATCCATCCCTCAGGCGCATCTATGCGTCCCATCTGGATTCCTGTCAGGGTATCGTACAATTTCTGCGTAATCGGTCCCATCTGCGTCATTCCGCTGGGGAAAACAATTTCCTTGCCGTGGTCCACAATCTTTCCGACAGGTGAAATGACTGCTGCCGTACCGCAGAGTCCGCATTCCGCAAAATCTTTTACCTCATCAAACGGAACCTGTCGCTCTTCCACTTCCAGACCAAGATATTCCTTAGCCACAACCATAAGCGAACGGCGTGTAATTGAAGGAAGGATACTACTTGATTTAGGCGTTACTACCTTATTGTCCTTAGTTACAAAAAGGAAGTTTGCACCGCCGGTCTCTTCCACGTAGGTCCTTGTTGCAGCGTCAAGATACATATTCTCATCAAAACCTTCTTCATGTGCCGTAACAATGGCATGAAGGCTCATTGCGTAGTTAAGTCCTGCTTTAATGTGGCCCGTTCCGTTCGGGGCTGCCCTGTCAAAATCACTGACTTTAATAGTCAATGGCTTAACACCGCCTTTGAAATACGGTCCTACAGGAGTTGTAAAAATCCTGAACTGATATTCTTTAGCCGGACTTACGCCAATTACCGAAGAACTTCCGAACATATACGGACGAATATATAATGTTGCACCGCTGCCGTACGGCGGTACATAAGCCTCATTTGCAGCTACCGTCTTAATAACTGCCTCAACAAAACGTTCCTTAGGAAATACCGGCATTTCAAGCCTCTTACAGGAATCCTCCATACGCTGTGCATTTAAGTCAGGACGGAATGTAACAATACGGCCATCCTGTGTAGTATAAGCCTTCATTCCCTCAAAACAGGTCTGCGCATACTGGAACACGCCCGCACACTCGTTAATCGTTATATTCGCATCCGAAACAAGCTCTCCGTCATCCCATGCGCCATTCTTATAATTTGCTACAAATCTCTTATCAGTCTCGTGGTAGCCGAAACCTAAATTTGCCCAATCAATATTTTTCTTTTCCATGTTCATTATTACCTCTTTTCAATGTATATAATCTACGATAAATATTATACTTTTATTGTAAAAAGTCAAGACTGTAATTCCGCTGCCACAATTTCCATTGCAACGTCATAAGCAAAATCATTGACCGCCTTTTCACACATACGTAACATCTTACGCTGCGAATCCGTAAGTTTATAGGATTTAAGTTCTGCAATGCTTTCCGCTATAGAATCAGTTTCAAAATCATCCAGATACTGATTGAGGATTTTTAACTTCTCCTTCCACTCAGAATCTGAAAGTACGGTTTCTTCTTTCGCCTCCCCGCCTTCTTTTTTCTCCGGCTCCAAACCGTTCTGCTTAATATATCTGTCCAGATTCTCCATCATTGTATGCATCATATTAAAAAGAACCGGAGACTGTACTTCAACTTCCTCAAGGCTTCCCGCCTTACTCTTCTTCTCTAACTCAAAGGCTTCCTCAGCCAGCTCGTCAGCCCCGACATTGCGGGCATTTCCCTTAAGCGCATGTACTATAATCGCATAGCCCGATACATCTTCTTTTTTCAGCATATTCTTAAGCTGTTCTTCCTTTTCCACCAGCACATCCCGGAAGTCCTGAAGAATCTTCTTATATAATACACGGCTTCCGCCCATATATTTAAGTCCGTTAGAAGCATTGATTCCCATATCGGTCAGGCTCTCTACATCCAACGCTCCTTCATCATCATCTGATTGCGCGTCATTTTCGTTTGTTATGTAAACCAATTCCTTGGGGAGATATTTTATTAACATATCTTCGAGTTTCTCAGGCTCGATAGGCTTCGTCAGATAGTCTTCAAAACCTGAGTCCAGATAAAACTGCTTTGCACCCACTACAGCATTTGCCGTCAGTGCAATAACCGGAATATCCCTTGATGGATTGCCCTCCAGTTCCCTGATTGCATGAAGTGCCTCAACGCCGTCCATTCCGGGCATCATATGATCCATACAGATAAGATGGTACTCTTTGCGTCTAAGCATCTCAAGACACTCCTCACCGCTTGAGGCTACATCAATCTGCAGCTTGGTTTTACGGAGCAGATCCTGAGCTACGGCAAGATTCATAGCATTATCATCCACTACCAGTATCTTTCCAAGCGGTGCAATAAATTTCTCCCTATAAGCAATCGACGAACTGACACTCCTGTCATATTGTTTCTTAAAATCTCCTAGCGGTTTATCATCAATTACTTTCTGCGGAATCGCAAATGAAAAGATTGAGCCCTTACCATACTCGCTTTGAACGGATAATTTTCCTCCCATCATATCAACAAGCCTGTTAGATACGGCAAGTCCAAGTCCTGAGCCTGTCTCAGTGCTGCTGGCTTCCATATCCAATCTTGTGAAGGTTTCAAAAATTTTCTGCATATCTTTTTTCTTAACGCCTTTTCCGGTATCTTCGACCGCGATTTCAAGGGTAATATTCTCCTTGTCAATCTTTTTCCACGAAAGATGCAGCGTCACCGTGCCGGTCTTAGTATATTTTACGGCGTTGGACAAAAGATTTCCGACTACCTGCCTTAAATGAATTTCGTCTCCCGATAATTTATAGGGCACATCGTTTGCGATATCCAGAGTAAGACGCAGCTTTTTCTTACGCAACGGAATAGAAATACTATTGATAATGTCGTTAAGAAAAGAACTGATATCATAAGGAGCATCCATAATCTCCATCTTTCCGGACTGAATCTTGGAAAAGTCTAAAATATCACTTATCAGCGAAACCAGAATTTCCCCCGACTGCTTAATGTCAAGCGCATATCCGCGTATTGTCTCATCCTGGCTCTCCCTTAAAATCAACTCGTTCATACCCAGAATTGTATTTATAGGCGTTCTGATCTCATGAGACATATTTGATAGAAATAAGTCTTTTGCCCTATTGGCTTTTCTTGCATCCAATATGGCATTCTCTAACTCTACATTCTTCTTTTCAAGTTCATCCTTGGCAAGAAGCAGTGACACTGCCTGTTTCTCTAGTTTGGATGTGAATCCGCCTTTTGAATCCATTTTCTTTTCATCTGCTGCTTTACTGGTCTTATCACTCATTGGCTTATTCTTCTCCTCTCTTATTTGTCCTCTCGTATTTTATAAACTGATAGGCAATGTCAAAATAAGTTTGCTCTTCGCCCTCATCTACAATCTCCCAATCCTCCATCCGGTCCAGATTAGGGAAATATGAATCCGCTTCATAATCATGGTCTATTTTCGTTACATACGCCGTATCACAGTAGGGAAGCATCAGATTATAAACACTCTCTCCACCAATTATGTAAACTTCTTCATCATTATACTTTTTTAATTCCTCCAGCAATTCTTCCTCACTATGCACCACATCCGCATCCTTGACCTTGTATCCGGTATCGGTGGAAAGAATTATATTTGTCCGCCCTGCAAGCGGCATTTTCTGCGGAAAAGTCTCCAGCGTCTTTCTGCCTAAAACAACTACCTTACCCACGGTCTTATTTCTGAAATTTTTGTGGTCATTCGGAATACGTACAAGCAGCCCGCCCCTGCATCCAATTGCCCAGTTATTGTCTACCGCCACTATCAAATTCATACATATACCCTTTCTTAATACAACTATATAGCAATCGGAATATTTTCTATCTGAGGTCCCGTAACATAATTTTCTACCTTAACGTCATTTCTGGTAAACTCATAAAAATCTTTAATTTCAGGATTCAGCCAGAACGTGGGGGCGTCGTAAGTCTCCCTTGCGATAAGCTCTTCAATAATGGGTATGTGCCTGTCATAAATATGGGCGTCGGCAATTACATGTACAAGTTCTCCCACCTGCATACCGCAGACCTGCGCAAGCATATGCACAAGCACCGCATATTGAACCACATTCCAGTTATTAGCGGCAAGCACATCCTGTGAACGCTGGTTAAGTACGGCGTTCAAGGTAAGCTTATCGTCGCCCTTCTTCTGGGTCACGTTAAAAGTCATACTGTAAGCGCAGGGATAAAGCCTCATCTCGTGCAAATCCTGATGTACATAGATATTAGTCATAATTCGCCTGCTGAAAGGATTGTTCTTCAAATCATAAATGACCCTGTCCACCTGATCCATCATGCCTTCTTTGTACTGATGCTTCACGCCCATCTGATAACCGTAGGCCTTACCGATGGAACCGTTCTCATCCGCCCATTCATCCCAGATATGACTGTGTAAATCATTGATATTGTTGGATTTTTGCTGCCATATCCACAGCATCTCGTCAGTCGCGCTCTTAAGCGCAGTCCGTCTAAGGGTAATAAGCGGAAATTCCTTTGAAAGGTCATAGCGGTTTACTACCCCGAACAATTTCACAGTATAAGCCGGAGTACCGTCTTCCCAATGCGGCCTTACTTTCTCGCCCTCCGTACTTGTGCCGTTATTTAAAATATTTTTGCACATATCTATAAAAATCTTATCTGCAAGACTCATTAATATTTTCTCCCAAAGCTTTTGATTGACGAAATTTCGTCATTTATCTGTCGTATTTATCACACAAGGAATTTATCTGGTCCGCAAACTTCGCCAAATCCTTATTTGCACTGCCCTCATTCTTGTAAATGACCGCAACAAGTCTCTGTCCTGCTGCAACAAGCCTTGCAAATACGTCAGACATAATATGGGCTTTCTTCTTAACGGTAACAGGCGCTGCTTCATAAATAAATTTATTCCGGAGCAAATCATACCTCGTGCCGCTGTATGGCGCATAGGCGTTTAATCCATGCTCTATTTTAAGACATTCGGTAAAAATTTTACAGATACTGTCCTCACCATGCACCACAAATACCTTGTCAGGTTTTCTCTCAAACCCTTCTATAAAACGTATAAGCCCTGCCTTATCCGCATGTCCGCTCATACCTATCAGTTTTTCGATTTTAGCGCGGATTTCGATTGTTTCGCCAAAGAGCTTAACCTCATTAATACCGTCAACAATTGCCCTTCCGAGCGTACCGTTGGCCTGATAACCGACAAAAAGAATCGTACATTCCGGCCGCCACAGATTATGCTTAAGGTGGTGCCTGATACGTCCGGCTTCACACATACCCGATGCCGAAATAATTACCTTCGGCGTATTTTCAAAATTTATCGCCCTTGACTCGTCACTTGTAATTGCAAGATGCAGTCCCGGAAACGTAAGAGGATTAATTCCTTTTCTTATAAGCTCCATAGCTTCCTCGTCAAAACATTCCCCGCTGTTTCTCTGAAAAATGCCTGTAGCCTCTACGGCAAGCGGACTGTCCACATATACCGGAAAATCTTCATATCCCTTAATCAGTCTGTCTTCCTTAATCTTACGAAGGAAATACAGAATTTCCTGTGTCCTGCCTACCGCAAAAGACGGAATAACTACGTTGCCGCCTTTATCAAATGTAGATTTAATAATTTCTACAAGTCTGCCGATATAATCCGGTTTCTCATCGGAATGATAACGGTTACCATATGTAGATTCCATTATAACATAATCGGCTTCTTTTGTAAGCTTCGGATCTTTAATAAGCGGCTGGTCCATATTTCCGATATCGCCTGAAAAAACAATTTTCTTCGTAATCCCTTCTTCTGTCGCCCAGACCTCAATGCTTGCCGAACCAAGCAGATGTCCTATATCCGTAAAGCGTATGACTAAGCCGTCACATACATTTATCTCTTTTTCATAATCACAGGGAATCAGCCGTTTTATTACCCCGTCGGCGTCTTCCATTGTATAAAGAGGTTCTATAAGCGCATTATCCACACTTCTTTTGGCCTTGCGGTTCTTCCATTCCGCCTCCTGCATCTGAATATGCGCACTGTCCCTTAACATTATACTACAGAGGTCTGCCGTTGCATCCGTTGTATATATGCTTCCCCTGAAACCTCTCGAATATAAGAAAGGCAGCATACCGGAGTGGTCAATATGGGCATGTGTCAAAAGAATATAATCTATTCTCGCAGGTTCTACCGGAAGTTCACAGCTTTCAAACGCCTGTATACCCTGCTGCATTCCGTAATCAACCAAAATATTTTTCTCATTTACACAAAGATAATGGCAGCTTCCGGTCACCTCGTGATCTGCCCCGATAAACATTAACTCCATAAACAGACCTCCTTTTATATATCATAACATTTTTCGCGGAATGAGTACAGTCAATTTACAAAGATTTACATATGATAAAGTAAATGTTTTATGAGGTGTCATTATGTTACCGGAAATTACACCCATATTGATTTTTATGCTCGCAGTCTCGATTGATTCGCTGAGCGCAGGTTTTGCCTACGGAACCTCCAGAGTGCGGGTCAAGCCGCTTGCCGCGGTTTTCCTCGCATTTATCCCGTCTATAACAATTACGCTGATGACACAGCTCGGCTCTTTGATTTTCTCACTTTTTCCCACATGGCTTTTTTCCACACTCTCATTTTTACTTTTATTTTTCCTTGGCTGTGAGAAGCTTATCGAAAGTCTGATCCGCCATCTCGCAGCCAGATATCCGGATATAATAGGCAACTGGGCATGTAAAATCAAGCAGCTGAATATTATTTTTACGATTTATTTCTCACCTGAGGACGCCAACAAACAGGATACCCAGGTACTAAGCGCCAAAGAAGCTTTATTTTTAAGCCTTGCCCTGTCATTAGACAGTATCTTTGCAAGTATGGCATTCTCTTACCAGGTATCCTCTCTCATGCTATTCTTCCTGTCAGCAGTCATCTTTCATTTTCTCCTGTTTATCTTAGGCCTGTTTCTCGGCAGTCTTGTATCGAAGAAATTCTCCATAGATCTGTCGTGGCTCAGCGGGCTGTTTCTTCTACTGCTGGCGTTATACACTCTTGCGTAAGCGCATCCTCATATGCTTCATCATTATGTAAACCGCTATACTTCTCACTGCGTCCCCTGTATACAGCAACCAGAAGCTCATGCACTATTACCGGCGTAAGAGAAAGCGCAAGCAGCTGAATCCACTCAGTCAGATCCAGTCTGACCGTTCCAAAGAGCACAATAAGAGGTTCTATTTCGGTTACTACAAACTGTAAAGCAAGACCCAGTCCCAGTGCCAGAAGCATAAACGGGTTCTTTTTATGATTCATCTTAAAAATTGATTTATTTACATCCCGCATCCCTATCGCATGGAAGAGCTGACTCATGCCAAGCACCATAAACGCATGGGTCTGCGCCTTTGCCAAAACCGCAGCAATCTGATAGCTTTCAACTATGTTATGTAAACTAACAGGCAGTCCTTCCGCAATCAGCCTGTCGTAGGGTACCTTGAGAAACGCCGCAAGGCTCACACCGCCTATAACAAGCCCATAGCAAATAACGCACATAAGCCCCCCTTTGGCAAAAAGCGATTCGCCCTTTTTCCTCGGCGCCTCTTCCATCAAAAGCTCAGTCTCGTTATCATCCACTCCAAGCGCAAGCGCCGGAAGCGAATCCGTAATAAGATTTATCCAGAGAATGAAGCTCGCTTTTAAGGGGCTCGGAAAACCTGCTATAATAGTAACAAGCATAGTCATAATTTCGCCAAGATTAGAAGAAAGCAGGAAAAGTACCGATTTTCTGATATTTTCATAAATCCCCCTGCCCTCTTTTATGGCAAGATGTATGGTGGCAAAATTATCATCCATCAGAACAAAATCCGCGGCGTTTCTTGCCACATCCGTTCCGTTCATACCCATTGCGATGCCTATATCCGCCGCCTGCAGCGAAGGCGCGTCATTTACGCCGTCGCCGGTCATTGCCACAGTCTTGTCAAGCTTCTTAAAACCCTCAACTATCCTTACTTTATGCTCAGGGGTGACGCGCGCGAAAACTTTCAGCTTAGGAAGTCTTTTTAAAAAGACATGTTCATCCATAGAGTCAAGTTCCCTGCCTGAAATACACTCATCGGGATGTACCGCAATATTAAGCTCTTTGGCAATAGAAAAAGCAGTATTTCTATGGTCTCCGGTAATCATTACGGTTTCCACTCCCGCTTTCCTAAACTCCCCTACTGCTTCTACCGCTTCCGGCCTTACAGGGTCCTGCATGCACACAAAACCTAAGAAAACCATATTTTTCTCATGCATCTCTCCGTCAGGCTCCATAGCAAGTGCCAGAACCCTTCTGCCATCATCCATAATACGCTCTAACATACGCTGTAGTGAGAGCCTGTCTGCTTCACTCATTGCACACTTACGCCCGTTCTGATAAAAGAAATCACAGCCCTCTAATATTTTTTCCGCCGCACCCTTAGAATACGAAACTGCCTTTTTCCCTTCACTGCCTGCAAGGATATGGGCTGTAGACATCATTTTCCGGTTTGAATCAAAACTCTTTTCATCCCGCCTGCAATACTTGTCCCTAAGCTCCTCTATCGGGACCGCGCACTCCCTCGCCATATGTATAAGCGCAAGCTCCGTCGGGTCGCCCAAATCGCCTTCACCCGATACCACCGCATCATTACAAAGTATGCAGCCCAATATAAAGTGCCCCTTAGCGCTTCTCATATCTACGCCGCCTTCCCACAGCTCCTTGGTAAAAGTCTGTGAAAAAGCCTCGCTGTTTATCATTTTACCATCAATATAACACTCCATGACCGTCATTTTATTCTGCGTAAGCGTTCCGGTCTTGTCGGAGCAGACAACATCTACGGCCCCTAAAGTCTCTACTGAGGACAATTTTCTTACAATCGTCTTGGCCCTTACCATACGTGATACGCTGAGTGCCAGCACAATCGTAACAATCGCCGGAAGTCCCTCCGGTACTGCCGCAACGGTTAAAGATACGGAAGTAAGCAGCATCTCCCCGATGTTACGTTTCTGAAGTACCGCTATTACAAAAAGCAGCGCGCAGATACCGACTGCCAGAATACTAAGCGCCTTTCCGAGCTCTCCGAGTTTTATCTGCAAGGGAGTTAGTTTCTCCTTACTCTCATGAAGCAGGTCTGCTATATGACCTATTCTGGTATCCATACCTATCGCGGTTACAATCCCCTTTCCCCTGCCTTTGGTGACAAAAGTGGACATGTACGCCATATTTTCGTGACTGTTATCTCCCTGCACCATTTCCACATGATCTGCGCTTTTATCTACAGGCGCAGACTCACCTGTTAAGGTTGATTCTTCAATTTGAATTCCCTGTGTCTCAATCAAACGTAAATCGGCCGGAACCATATTTCCGGCTTCTAATAATACAATATCCCCTATAACCAGATTTTCGGCAGATATTTTCATCGTCTTTCCGTCACGGATCACAACTGCGCGGGGTGCAGATATCTGTTTAAGAGCCTCCACTGCCTTACCGGCTTTTCCCTCCTGAATCACGCCTATTGCCGCATTAAGTATAACAACTGTTATTATTATGCCGGCATCACCCACTTCACCAAGAAGAATAGATATTGCCATCGCCACAATAAGTATCAGTATAAGCGGGTCGTTAAGCTGCCCGAGTATCATCTGCCAGACGCTCTTTGCTTCCTGCTCCCTCAGCCTGTTTGGCCCCTGAGTGCTGCTTCTTGCCATAGCCTCCCTGTTTCCCAAGCCTTTTTCTCTGTCGGATTTAAGTAATCTGATCGTCTCTGCCGCTGTCTTCATTTCATACATAACCATTTTCCTCCCCAAGCAGTTCCTAACAGCTTGTCACACATTGCTGTTTCTATACAATATGCTTGTTCAAAAAAAGATATGCATGATGTTTTGTTGAAGATTGGGGGACAAATGCCGAACGGCCGGGCAGCTATATGTTACTGTGATGGGGGACGCTCTCGCTCCGCTGAAAACACAGCGGAACTAAGACCGCACAATACGCGGTCTAAGGTCCGGCGTTTTCAAAGGCCCCCAACCCAGTAACATATAGCTGCCCGGCCGTTCGGCATTTGTCCTTGATAAGCTTAAAAGCTTCTTATCTTGTCACTGCCGTCGTCTGTG
Organism: uncultured Lachnospiraceae bacterium; assembly: GCA_947174705.1. Classification (GTDB taxonomy): domain Bacteria; phylum Bacillota; class Clostridia; order Lachnospirales; family Lachnospiraceae; genus UBA3282. The sequence goes on along the minus strand of CAMWKB010000006.1, from coordinate 39,366 downwards.
GTGTTTTCAATGGATTTAATAGTGACATGATATCCATATCCGGAATTAACTTCAACATAGACCCTGTCACCGACCTTATGACCCAGTAAGGCTTTGCCGAGCGGTGATTCTGTGCTAATCAATCCTTCAAGCGAATTACCGCGCACTGTGGTGACAAGTTTGTATTTTTCGGTTATGCCATCTTCCTCAAAAAAGACTTCAACCGTATTATTCATACCTACTTCATCCTCTGCCGACTCGTCCGAAACAATTACAGCCGTCTTTATCATTCTCTCCAAGTAGCGGATACGGCTTTCATTCTGATTCTTGACTTTTTTAGCCGCATGGTACTCAAAGTTTTCACTTAAATCTCCGTGCGCCCTTGCTTCTTTCACATCCGCTAAGGCCTCCTGCCTCACCACAATCTTACGATACTCTATCTCTTCCCGCATTTTTTCAATATCTTTCTGCGTCAATTCATTGTTCATTTCGTCTGCTCCTTAAATTATTACAATTAATTAGGGGCGCCGCATCAACAAAACGCGGCAGCCCCTTAATCATTACAATATAATTCACGCCACACCGTAAATTTCTATACGGTCTGGAATTTGCCGATATACACAGGGAACGAATCCGTTCCTTTCATTGCTTTTCCGGCTGAAACGGTAACATTTTTGTCTGTAACCAAATATTCAATTTCAGCTCCCGGTTCTACAACGGTGCCCTGCATCAGGATACAATTCTTGACTGTTGCTCCTTTTGCAATTTTTACACCACGGAAAAGAATACTGTTTTCTACATTACCTTCGATAACGCAGCCATCGGCAGCCATAACCTCGCTTACCTTAGCATCCTCAAGATATCTGGTCGGGTCACCGCCATGAAGCTTGGTATAAATCGGAGCCCTTGAGAAAAGAGCTTCAAGGTTGTAATCATCCAGCAGCTTCATATTCTCATCAAAGTAACTCTTCATATCCGTAATGCGGGCTATATATCCATCATACTTATATCCACGTATATTCATCTTGTTAAGTATCGGCATCAAAACGTCGCGTTCAAAATAAACATGTCCCTGAATTGCTGCTGCCTCAATCAGGTTTATTAACAATTCACGCTCAACAACATATAAATTCATGGAAAGGTTCTTCACGCCCGCCTCTTTGGAGTTAAGATAAATCTTATTTATCCTGCCGTCCTCAATATCAAGGGTATAATATAAACACTTATCCTTAGGTCCGGATTTCATGAATCCCTTAGGGATTTCCTGCTCGTTATATGCAATGGTAACATCCGCGCCGCTCTCAATATGTGCCTGAATCATAGCCTTAAAATCAAAATTAATTGCAACATTAGTATCTGTCAGAACAACATATTTCTCTTTCTGGTCCCTTATAAAGTCCAGAATACCCGCTAATGCATCAACACGTCCGGTATATTGTTTGGATGCCTTCTCTGCAAAAGGAGGGAAGATATGCAATCCGCCGTTTTTACGTACCAAATCCCATTCACGGCCTGAGCCGAGATGATCCATCAGGGAATGATAATTATTATTTACCATTATGGAAACATTTCCAATATCACTATGAGTCATGCTGGATAAAATAAAATCAATCAAACGATAACGGCTGGCAAACGGAATGGAAGCCATCAGGCGCACATTGACCAGTTCCGGAATCAGCATATCATAGCTATTTGGGAAAATAATGCCAAGGGCACTCGTATTAGAATTTACCATTGTTCTTCACCGCCTTCCACATTTTTATTTACCATGGCTTTAGGACCTACTTTGGCATTGTCGCCAATAGTAATCCCTGCTCCGATAGTTGCAACATTGTTTTCATCACCGGTTGGCATCTCGCCTACTACGGCATTTTCACCAATGGTTACATTCTCGGCAACAATACAGTGCTTAACAACAGCGCCTCTCTTAACTACGGAATTACCCATAATAACGGCATCCTCTATAATTGCGCCCTGTTCTACTTTAACCCCTTCAAAAAGAATTGAATGTTTTACAGTTCCTTTTATACTACATCCGTCGGTAACCATAGAATTCTCTACTATAGCGCCTGCACTTACCTTGTGTCCGGTAAGAGCGCTCTTGCGGCTGTATATCTTCCAATCTTCATCAAACAGATTGATTCCGCTGTGTTCAGGGTCAAGAACCTCCATATTAGCTTCCCATAAAGAAGAAATGGTTCCTACATCCTTCCAGTATCCGCTGAAGTGGTAAGCATACATTTTACGGTTATCTCTTAACAAATTAGGAATAATGTTATTACCGAAATCGTTCTCAGAATTCGGATCTGCTTCATCTTCCTCAAGATACTTCTTTAAAATATCCCAGTTAAAAATATAAATACCCATAGAAGCCAGATTAGACTTAGGATTCTTCGGTTTCTCCTGAAACTCTGTAATTCTGTCGTTTTCATCAGCAACCATAAGGCCGAAACGCGGTGCTTCTTCCCAAGGCACTTCCATAACCGCCACGCTGAACTCCGCATCTTTTTCCTTATGGAATCTAAGGAAATCACTGTAGTCCTGTTTACAGATCTGGTCACCTGAAAGTATTATAACGTACTCAGGGTCATATCTTTCAATAAATGAAAGATTTTGATAAATTGCATTGGCGGTTCCTTTATACCAATCCGAACCGCTTGCCTTCTGATAAGGCGGCAGAACATGTACACCCCCGTAGAGACGGTCCAAATCCCAAGGCTGTCCGTTTCCTATATACTCATTCAGCACCAGCGGCTGATACTGAGTTAAAATACCAACCGTATCAATTCCGGAATTGACACAGTTAGACAGCGGAAAATCGATAATACGGTATTTCCCGCCAAATGGTACTGCTGGTTTCGCAAGCTTTTCTGTCAGCGCATACAGACGGGAGCCTTGTCCGCCGGCAAGAAGCATTGCTATCATTTCTTTAGCCATAATGCTACCCTCCTTAATACATTATATAAATAAATTATATATTATGATATATAATTTAATATGCCACATTCCCAAGATTATTACTAACTCTCATGCTTTGTCCAGGGTGAAAAATTTATTTTTCACTCTATTCAAACAGATCGCGATACCACTTAAGCGATTTTATATAAGCATCATAAACACTGTCTATATCAATTTTTAAAAGCAGCATCTGCCTTGAAACTTCCTGCCATGAAGCCCTCTCGTAATGAATTATGAAATCAAGCACAGGTGCAAACTCGCCCTTGTTGTCAACAAGCGCTTCATTGATACTCTTTGACAGCTTAACCATCTCCAGAGCTTCTTTCATAGGTTTTCCAAGAATCAGATCGATTACCGAGAAAAGACCCATAAGGAACAGTTCCGAAGAATGTACTTCCATACCAAATGTCGGAGCCAGATTCTCTGCAAATTTAGCCCTGAGCAGTGAGATTCTTGTTACCTCATTAGGCTTATCGGCACACAGCTCATTGGTAACAGCAGTGTTAATCCACTTTCTAAGTTCCTTCTGTCCAAGCATGGCAGCCGCGTGTCTGATTGACGTTATCTCTGAATTCACAGCCATTCTGTTTACCATTTTCAGCAATGAAATAACAAGCGCCGTATCCCTGCCGATGACATCAGCCGCCTTCGTTAACTCAAAATCACTGTCGTTAACCATATTAAGAAGATTTATATAATTCACCTTAAGAGGCGTTACCTCCTCTTCCCCTTTGGTAACAGGCAGCCTGAAAAAATCACCTTCGTAAAGCGTATATCCCCCGCTTGCCTTAAGCTCGTCAAATTCTTCCTTCGAATCAACGTTTACGGCACACAGCTTCATATCAGGATAAGCACTGCTAAAATATTGCTTTGTCTTATCCATATCATGTTTCTTGTGGTCTAACAGTATAAACTCCATCAGAAGCAACAGCTCATGATATTCCTCAATTTTCTCATCAGTGAGTTTTCTTATAGCTATTCTATACCCCATCTTCTTCAGTTCCTTAAAACGCGCCACATACATAGCGTCCGGAGTAATGCTCTGATCCGCCAAAAGAACTATTCTGTCATGAGGCGCACTGCATAGTGAGCTAATATCTGCAAAAACAGAAATATTATTCACTTCTACAAAGACCTCCTTATCGTTTGACAAGGTTTCAATTCCCATACTCTCAATAATCTCAAGCCCTGCTATATTCGTAGCTCCGTCATTGCTTCCTGTTCCAAGAAATCTTGGATTCAAAAGATAATTTGACTTCTGTGCAAATAAAGAATAGGCGCTTACCGCCATATTTTCATCAAATAATGGTACTAATGTTGCAAGCATAATTTCTTCTCCTATCAAGTATCAAAGATAGATTTATATTTTACTACTATTTAATAATACTATATTTTCTAAAATATTGATAGATTTTTTGTTAAAAATTATACAAAAATTATACAAAATTTTCCTAACGATTTTTGGTATTTATGCAAAAGAGAACATTAAATATATTGACAAAGTAAAATAACATATGATACAATACACATCGGTAAACAGCAAATAGTTGTTTATCAGGTAATAAGCTGCTGTAGCACAGTCGGTAGTGCGTCGCATTGGTAGTGCGGAGGTCACGGGTCCGATTCCCGTCAGCAGCTCGCAAGTATTGACTTTAAAGGCTTTTGAGGTTTTAAGGTCAATATTTTTTTTGTGTAAGATTGAACCCATGAGCGTATCATAAGAGTCCAAAGATCAGTCAAAGAAGCCGTTGGCAAGTATCAATTCATATGTGGGAACGCGATCTTAAAAGCCTTCACCTATCGTTTTTTCAAGAAGAACGTACTCATATTCAAAATCTCTGAACTGAACCATATAACTCTTGCTGTAGCTGCCCTCACGAATAAGTGCTCCGATGGACGGTACACATTGCGTTTTCAGCTCCTCGCGGACGGCTTCGGCAAGCGCCCTTCCCAAACCGAGGTGTTTATTATCAACCCCCATATAGAGCATTACATAAGAACGCGGCTTGCGTTTTTCCAAGAGAATTCGGAGCATTTTCAGCGGATCAAGTCTGCCGTAAACGCGGTTTCCGAAATTTGGTACGGAAATGAAAAATCCCACGGGCGCTCCATCAAAATACGCCATTTTCACCATGCTGTAATTAAGAATATGCCGCAGGTAACCATACATCCGGCAAAACTCCTCCTCTGTTATACGCTTGTACACCGGAAAATTACTGTACAGATCTATCAGCAAAGAATATACCTCTCGCAGCGTCTTGTCAAATGTCCCGTTATCGGGACATTTGATCGTGTAACCCTCGTTCAGCCTTTCCGCGAGCCGCGCGGCGTATTTTTCACAGCCGTCGTCATTCTCCACGATCTTGTAGTGATTTGAGGAATAACGCTTGATCACCTCAAATCCGTTTTCATACCACAAATCGGCGTAATACTCCTTGTTGTAGGGCTCACCGGTATAAGGCGAACCGAAGCGGTTGGTTTTCAGTCTGTACTTTATCCAAAAAGAACAGTCAACGGGTCCCGTCAGTTTTACGCAGCCGTTTTTTGCGGCTATTTCACCCGCTGTTTTAAACAGAAGCGCTGCAGCTTCGCTGTCGTTTTCGCTCTCGAAAAAGCCGACATATGCGGTGTTGTCATTCGGGTAGAGCGTGACTGCAGCACGGCTTACAGCACGGTTCCCGCGGTAGATCAGGATAGGCGTAACGGTAAAATATCGGCTCAGGGTATGTGTGCCGTTCAAGAGCGCAAGCTCGTCCGCGGGACTTTGCATGAGCTCGTCTGCCGAATAAATTCTTCTTGGGAGCGCGAGAAAATCACGCGTTCTTTTTTTGTCACCGCCGTCAATAACGACTGCCGTTAAGCTCATTTCAAACACCTCTCTATCACCGTTATCCGCCCCGAAGCTCCGTCGACCTCGACCGTATCGCCGTTTCTGAGGATACTCGCCGCGCCGTCAACCCCGACGACCGCAGGCTTTTTCAGTTCCCGCGAAATTATCGCCGTGTGAGACAACAGCGAGCCCTTTTCCGTGATTATTCCCGCCGCGCCAACGATGAGAAAGACCCAGCCCGGATCGGTCATTTTAGCGACGATTATCTTTCCCACTGTGTCGTGACTTGAGGTCGGATCGGTGATAACGATCACCTCACCCCGCGCTTTTCCCATAGAGCACGGCGTGCCCTCAAGCGTGTTTGTGGTTCGTTTCGTTTCCGGTCCGTCGACATTTTTCGGAGCTCTGTCAAAGACCTTTTCCGCGAAGATCAATCGTGTGTACGCGGGGAGCTTTTCAAAGCGCCGATACATCTCGCGGCGCTGTTCAACGAGGCTTCGCATATCCTTTCCGCTTTTCACCGCCGTTTCGACCTCAGAATATTCAAGATAAAAAATGTCACGCGGCGCAGAGATCACATCTACGGCGCTAAGCTCCTCGCCGACCTTAAGCATCATCGAACGCATCATTCCGTAAAGTCTCGAACGGTTCAATCGGGACTTTTCGCGGTTCTTTATCCCGACTGCCGCCCTTTTCGCGAATGCTTTGCACAAGCCCTTCGGCTCAGTTTTTTGTTCGAAGCCGTTTGGTACTTCCGCGCCCGCTCCCGCGTATTGAACGATCTTTTGAGCTAGAAGCTCGGGGTTCGTGCGGAACGTCAGGCTTTCGAGCTTGAGTTCCTCAGCGTTGCGATCTCCGTAATGCTCGATGTACGCTGCGAGCCTTTGCGCGAGCTTGCCGTTTTTCATGTACGCGCGGAAATCCGCTGCGTTATGTATTCTCTCAAGCCGCGAAAGCTCGCCGCTCTCTTTTGCAAGCCGCGAAAGCTTTACAAGCTCTGTCACGGGCTTCATGCTCTCTATTCCGTTAAGCCCCGAAATAAGGCGATTGGCTTCTGCGGGATCAGATTTTAACCGGGATTTCAACAGCCCCGTGAAAATGAACGTGTACATATCGTTCACCAAGGTCAGATCCCACTTTGCTGTAACCTTGTCAAGAATGTTCCGATAATGCGAAAGTATCTCCTCCGCTCCCGCGGAATTAAGATCAACGGACTTGAAAAAACGTATCATTTCCTTAAACTCAACGTCTAGCTTCTCCATTAGCCTCGGACACGCGAGTATCAGCCAAACAAACGACAGTGTGACCTTAACGTGAGTTACCAAGCCGATCTTACGGTTAAGGTGAGACGTTACATTTTTGTTCTTCACGCCAAGCATTTCCTGCCACACGGGGATTATTTTCCGGCTGAACGGCAGGAACAAAATAACATCATACCAATTGCTGATACGGTAGTATATCCGTCCGCTCGCCGCGTCTACCATGTTTCGGAGAATGTCGTCGATCATGGCAACGGTTTTCGGCTCATGCGTCAAACGAAGCAGAACGGAGCGGAAAACGCGGTAATATGCCGTGCGGATAAAACTCTGCGTAAGCGGCAGCGTAATTCCCGGATAGCTTTCGACGATGTTGCTGTTGTCGAGAACGATCGGAGAACCGCATTTCAGCGAGGTTATCGGACGCGCCTGCAGAATAAAGATCTCGTCGTTTTTTATCGCGAACTCAATGTCGCACTCATGCCCGAAAAGATTTTTTATTTTCTCCGAGACCTCAACAAGCTCTTTAAGAACAGTTTCGGATATCTTCGGAGAATTCTCCGTCTGTTCGCTGTAATAGAGCCCGTCCGTGGTGTTGTAGTAATATGTGCTCGTCGGGGATTTGTCCTCGACTACATTGTCGCCCGTTCCGCTTCCGATGACCGCTACTGTTTCATTTAGGATACCTTGCGGATTTGCGGTGAAGATCACTCCCGACAGATCGGCGGATATCATTTCCTGGACAATGGCACAGACAGTGATTTCTTCGGGAGCGATCCCATTCGTTTTGCAGTATTCGAAAAACCCTTTGCTTTTCGGCACGGAGCATACGCGTTCCACAGCTGAATTGATCTCATTCATGCGAATCTCCAGCTCCGTGTGGAATTGTCCTGCATACGACACACTTGCGCCGTCCTCAGCACTCGCCGACGAGCGCACCGAAACGAGCTTGTCCTCCCCGAAAAAATCAGACGCACATCTCTCCGGATCACATTTTTCATCCCCTAAAACGCAGAAAAACGGCGGGACGTTAAAGCCGTTTTCCCGCAGTTTAAAGAGATTTCTCGCCTTTGCGCCAATGGGCTGTTCCTTATAATTTTCATCATCGATTATCATACTTACACCTTTCCGAAAATCAGGAACGCCGCTACCGTAATGAGCATCATCGTTTCCTGAATGTACGTGTATCGCTCCACTTTATCAACGATCTTAAAGCGTGTCGGGTCTTTTATGAACTGCACAAATTTAAACGTCATCCAACCTGTGTTGAGCAACAGTGCCGCAACGGATATCTTGTTAAGGTTCCAAACAAGGAGCACGTTTGTAAGAATGTCCACCCAAGTGAGAACAAGTACGAACACGGTTGATTTTTTGTAACCGAACAGACTGGAATATGTAACGTATTCCGTCTCGTCCTTCGGAGCGCGTATCTTCCGCGAGACCTCCCAGATAAGCGCAGGGAAATAGAGCGTCCAAGCAGCAAGAAAGTTTGTAAGAGTCCACGCGGAAAGACCGTATTTTATGCAGGTGAACGAGATGATGTAAATGTTCATTATCATCTGCACGGGATTGTGCGTTACGAGCGCCAAAGGCAGGCTTTTCTGTATCTTTTTTCTGCTGAAAAACCACATAGACATCAGCGTTCCGTAAACATACAGAAACAGGAAAAACCAAAAGTTGTTCATAAAAACAGCATTCAGCGTCACCGTCACGGCGATGAGAATTCCCACGAAAATACCGAGATCGCGCTTTTTTACGCGACCCGACGGAAGCGGTCTGCTCGAGAACAGGCGACAGTCAAGCTCATAATCCTTGAAGTCGTCCGCGATACGGAGCCAAAGAAGAAAGCTGAACACCGTAAATCCGCCAATAAATTCCTGATAATTGATCTTGAATTCCGTCACGCCGTTGTTGAGCAGCACAATGAAATATATCTCACCGAATACGATAATTCCAAGCAAAAGACGCGGAATTATCGGATACATTTCCTTGAAATAAATATTAAGACGCTTTAGCATTTTAACCTCCTCGCTACTCTCTCTCCCGTTTTAACAAGTGTTTCCGTGCCGTTTTCGGAATTCAAGCGTATGTCGTCGTCGAGCTCTGCCACACCGCTTTTGAAGAGCTGTATTATCGTCGAACCTCCAAAGCCGAAATATCCCTTTTCGTCCATTCGCGAAAAACCGGTGACAGCGTGATTGGTGATCTTTCCGATCTGCAAAGCCCCTACCTCTATCTGTATCATTTCCCCGAAATGTTTGGTTCTGAGCAGGGAGCAAATGCGGTGATTGCGTGAGAAAACGCGGTACTTTTCCGAGATTGGGCGCACCGTGTGAAGCTCTCCGCGAAGCTCCTCCGTGCGGATAAGCTCGCCGTCGTCACAAAAGACGTATCTATGACAATCTTCAACGGCGAGACGGTAAACAAGGCAAACCCCATCGCCAAAGCCTGAAACGTCAATTCCGCCCGTGAGCTCCGACAGTGTGTATACACTGCGTTTGATCTTCAGTGTGAGCTCGTCGGCTATCGGATACGCAACGAGCCTCCCGCAGCACGGCGCTATCAGTTCATCAGCGGAACAGTATGTTGTGAAGCGGCATCGGCGCGTGAAAAAATCGTCGAAGCTTTTGAATTCGGTGTGTTCGCACAGTGAAAGATCAATTCCGTATTTTTTGATAAAGGGGTTGATCTTTCTTACCGAAAGTCTGCTCCTCATAAACGCCCCGTTTATTCGGGAATATATACCGCGGCAGAAAAACGCTTTCAGCAGCACCCTTCCGAACGCTGTGTTATAGAGAAAATCAAGGCTCCCCGCGCCGTACTCAAGCTCCTCGCGAAGCTCTCCCGCGGCTCTGTCATAAATCATCATAAAATATCTCTCACCAAGATCAACGTGATGATCCCAACAGCAAGCGCGCCGAAAATAATGTACCATACTCCGCGCGGCTTGACGATCTTCACTTTCAGGATAAACAGCACCGCAATGACCGCATATTCCGCCGCCCATATCAACGCGGCGTTAAATTCGGGGAAAAATCCCAAAACCGCATATGTTACGGGAAGGATCAATGCCGCATAAGTTACGGGAAGCCCATCGTAATGCGTCAGTACACCCTCTGTCGCCGCGGAGGTATTGAACCATGCAAGCCGTATGATCCCGCATAGCACATAGCAGAAAAGAAGCGGATATTTCACGATACCAATGCCATCGGCAAGCCTCATGCCCAGAACCGCGGGCAGCGCCAGAAATCCCACAACGTCCGCGAGACTGTCTATCTGCACGCCGAATTCTTTTTCAGTTTCGTCGCGCTTGCACCGCCGCGCAATAACTCCGTCAAAGAGATCACATATTCCGGCAGCGGCAAGCGCGATCATCGCTGGCGCGAGCATAGTCTCGACAGTGAAAGCTATACCCGCGAACGCCGCTGCAACGCCGATGTATGTTAAAATCACAGATTTGTTGTATTTCCCAATAAACATTTTTCCCTCACAAGTTTTTGCGAATTCGTGTGGCATATAGTATTGAGTTGACGGCGATGTGCGTTCCCGCACCGAGGAGAATATACGCAAAATATTCCCAAACCGTCATTGGAAACAGTACCGCGAACACTCCCGCAACTCCGAAAAGCGAGTCCACCTGATCTATGACAAAGAACACCGCGCCTTTTAAACCGCGCGCCGTTTTACCACTCGGAATATCAAGACGGCGCTTGACAAAACTGTTCGGAAGCTCGAAAAGAACATACACGAAACCCATTGCCGCGCCCGCCGCAAGATTGAACAGCGGAGTATTCCCGAAACGCGAATAGATCCGGCAGAGCTCGGGAAATCCCGTGCACACAAGCCCCCACAGCACCTGCGCCGCCGCTCCGAAAACGATCATCCCGAAAAATCCCGCCCACGTCTTGTTTTCCCCGAAAACCCGCTTGCCGTCGCGAAGCGTCCCGCCGCCGTCAATCGGACGGTTAACGTGTTTATACATAGGCGTTTTCACGAACATCATATTCAGTATTCCCGCGATGATCACAGGAAACATTGTTATGTACATTTTCAAAATAATCATAGCAGATTTGAGATCAGTATCGCACCTTCAGCGCCAAAAAAAGCAATTCCCGTGACACACACCGCGGCTGCCGCCACATCCTTGATGAAGCTAACGTTTTTGTCAATCTTGGGGCAAAAACTGTCGCACAGACGCTCTATCGCGGTATTGATGTATTCGGCGGAGAAAGCCCCGCAAGTCAGAACAAGCAGGATAATATAATCATAAAAACCAGACGATGTGATAATATTCAGCGCGAGAAAAATAAGTGCGATGACCGTGTATATCTTAAAATTACGCTCCGCGTGAAATCCGCTTGCCACGCCCTTGACGGCACACTTCACGCTTTGCAGAAAGCTGTTGTTTTTCATAATTCAAGTCCCCACTATACCTATTAAATTGTAGTACAAAACGACTACATTATCAAGTCCCGAAAAATATCCACATGATCAAGCGAAAACGTTCAACCGCTAATTCGGAGTGCGTTCATTATCCGGGTCACGTCTGCCACGTCATAATAGTTGATTTGTCCGTCAATTAATACGCGCATGGTGTATGTTTCCATTTTCATTTAAAGAACGGTGCCGATTGTTCGGTGATTGATCAATCGTTAAGCGGTGAGACCACTTTTCCTCTTTGAACTGTTCATCTTTTCTTTTAGTTGGCTCAGACTTATTGTTTCCAGTTGTGAAACTAAATACAAGTTAGTCTGAGTAACGATTTTAGGCCCTGGTTTACTAAAACCAAATTCGAGAGGATGGTCGGATTATGTTCGAGTAACGAAAACATTTCTGAATGGATTGAAACAGCCAAGGAGATAGGACAGGAAATACCACAACCTAAAGGTCGTTTGATGTATGCATAGTTGAAAACCGCCAGAATGGAAATAGCACAGTATAATGTTAAAGTTTTTGGCAAGTATAATTGAGATAAATGAGATAAGCATAGGATTGAAAGAAAAATCTAATGAAATCAATACTTCCGCAACACTACCAATAAATATCAAATGAAAAATATATTGTTGGCAGTGCGGAGGTCACGGGTCCGATTCCCGTCAGCAGCTTTTTTATTATAAGTTATGAATAAATGGCCTTGCGGAGCTTAGTTTTAATGCGCTGCAAGGCATTGTCGGTAGACTTTTCATCCCGGCCAAGCACTTTGGCAATCTGAGTATAACTCATGCCTGTCAGGTACAGATCAAGTACCTGTTTTTCAAAACTGCTAAGTTCCTTCTCGATAGTCCGTTCAAGCTGCTCTACGTTTTCCTTGTCGATTACCATTTCCTCCGGGCTCTTCCCCGAACCCAGTGCAAGAATATCCACAAGCGCCGTATCTTCCTCGCTTTGACCCGATTGCTCCCTTGCCGTTGCATATAGGGAAATATAGGTATTGAGCGGTATGTGTTTCTGCCGTCTCGAAGCCTGCACCGCGGTATAAATCTGCCTGGATATGCACAAATCCGCAAATGTAAAAAAGCTTGCATCCCTGCCACTGTCAAAGTCACGAACCGCCTTAAAAAGCCCTATCATACCCTCTTGAATCAAATCGTCGCCGTCCGCTCCTAAAATGTACATGGACTTAGCCTTGCTGCGCACAAGATTCTTGTATTTATTCATAATAAAGTCAATAATCCCGTCATCCCCGTCGCGCAGCTGTATCATAAGTTCTTCATCACTGTATTGCTGATAATCTTCCTTCATACGTTCTTTCCTCATTTATAATACTCTACAATCCCGGCCGCAAAATGCTCTGCTATTATCCGGTATCCCTCGTGGTTTCCATGTACGCCGTCCGGCATATACTGCGCAACAATATTTGCGTCATGGGAGTCCAGAATATTTGAATTGTATAAATCAATCGTCTCGATACCGTATTCCCTTGCAATCGTCCGTATTGCATCCGCAAAGTATCTCTGCGGCAAAAGATATTCTTTTTCACTCATAAGATAATCATGCAATACATTCGGAAGCGGCGTCGCAAAAAAGATAGCTGCATGGGGATAATTCTCCCTAAGCCCCTTCATAAGCTCGTTCAAATCTCCGCAAAAAGTACGCGGAGTCCTTTCATTGAGATTTCCAAACTCATTATCGGATACACAAAAACCGTCATTCGTACCGCCCATAACTATAATTATGTCCGTATCCTCAGGAATCTGCATATAACGCTCAACATAAGCATCTGCCCAGTATCTGCCGATTGACGAACCTCCGATGCCAAGATTTACGACCTCGCCCGCACCTAATATTTCCCCAAGGACAGAAGGATAAGAATACTGGGTATAATTCTCTTCATTTTCCAGATTTGCGGCTGCCGTAATACTATCTCCCAGACAGGCAATTTTCATCTGTGAAAAATCGTACTGATTAGAGGCAATAATTTCTCTATCCGCATTATTTACTTCCAAAGTTTCTTCATAAGAGGTTTTTAAAGTCCTTCTCTCTTCCAGACTCATCTCAGGCGGTTCATACTGCCATGTACCGTAATAACCATTACCCGATGCATTGACTAAACTGGTCAAATTCCCAGAAACACTATTATCTGAAATGCTATTTCCCGAGATATCATTCCCAGATATACCATTCCCCGAAACACTATTCCCTGAAATATCAATTACAAAACCTTCATTTCCCGAAATTCCACTATCAAAAGCCCCATTCCCTGAAACGCCACTTCCAAAAGCTCCATTTCCGGAAATACTGTTACTTAAAATACCCATACCAAATGCACCATTTCCGGACAAGACAGCCCCACTGAGCGCAGGCACCGCCTCATTACCCGAAACAGCCGTTCCATCAATATACAATCCGTTCCCGGAAACCACATAATCTCCTGAAACCGTATAATCCCCCGATACTGTATAATTCCCCGACACCGTCATTGCACCATAAACCGGCATATTATCGGAAACTGAGTCTTTCAAAGTTTCACCCGATAAAACAGAGACGACATTTTCTGACACACTGAGCGTACTCTTTCTGATCTGCACCTCGTTCGCAGCAGTAACGGTATCATTGATAAATGTCTGTAAACTCTCCAAATCATCTACCATTTGTGCAATTTCAGCTTCCATTTCCGTAACGCGTCTCTGGGATTCGGCATTTCTTGCCATAATTGCTGCCATTTCCTGACTTTCAAACTCTTGTTCTTCTTTATTTATGACATAGTTGTCATAAGCCTTGAATGCCGCTGCTGCCACAAGAAATGCCATCATTATTAATGTAGCTATAAATAAATAATCATGTGATTTTTTCATTATGCCAACCTTTGTCTTACGATTTCATATGCAAGCACCCCGGCCGCTACCGAAACATTCAGAGAATCAATATCTCCTTTCATGGGGATGGATGCAGTGAAATCACATTTCTCCTTTACTAATCTTCCTACGCCTTCGCCTTCACTGCCTACCACAAGTCCGATTGGACCTTTCAAATCAAGCTGATACATCGTCGTACCGGACATATCGGCACAAACGAACCACAAACCTTCCTTCTTCAGTTCTTCTATTGTTTTGCCTAAATTAGTCACTTTTGCAACCGGAGTATAATTTAGCGCCCCCGCAGAAGTTCTTGCAACTGCCGCCGTCAAACCGACCGCGCGGTTTTTGGGAATAATGACTCCATGCGCGCCTGCCTGGTTTGCAGTCCTTATTATAGCCCCAAGATTGTGAGGGTCTTCAATACTGTCCAACAACAAAATAAAAGGGTCTTCCCCCTTCTTTCTCGCATTTTCCAATATATCCTCTACACTGGCGTACTCATAAGCCGACGTTATTGCGACTACTCCCTGATGTTTTCCCGTCTCTGAAAGTTGATCGAGTTTCTCCCTTTTTACATACTTAACCAGACAATCCTGCTTCTTAGCCTCTCTCTTTATCGTCATGATCGGCCCATCCTGACAATTATCAAGTATATATAGCTTATCAATAGTCTTTCCTGAGCGAAATGCCTCAATCACGGCATTCCGTCCCTCTATCTTCGATTCCGTATATCCCATTGTTGCTCCTTTCATGCCTACGAACAACCGTTCACAAACCTCATATTGTTGTCCCCATCTTATCAAAAGCCATACTTATCAGTGAAAGCAGCCTGTCCGTCTCGTCTTTTAAATAAAGATACCCGAATAATGCTTCCAATCCGGTTGCCTTACGGTAGTCTGCAACAGACGCATTCTTTGCGGTAGTGTAGGATTTTGCATTCCGTCCGCGGTGGTATACTGCGGTTTCTTCTTCGCTTAATTCATCCTCGATTGCTTCAATCATCTTTGCCTGCGTTTTGGCATTGACATAACGTATTACCGTTTTGTGGAGTTTAGCGGGCTGCATATTAGCCCTTTCCACAATTACGCTGCGGATAATCAAGTCATAAACCGCATCCCCGATATAAGCTAATGTAAGGGGCGAATAAGTCCTTATATCCGCCGCCTTACAATCAAATTTTCTCTTAATTTCATCTAAAAAAGTTATGCCCTCTTCCATTTTACGCCTTCTCGTGTATCTTCCAGAATAATTCCCTGTTTAAGCAGATTATCACGTATCTCATCTGCTCTTGCAAAATTCTTTGCCTTTCTTGCATCCTGTCTTTCCTGAATAAGAGCCTCTATTTCATCATCCAGAATCTCATCTTCTTTTTCCACAATCAAGCCGCATATATCAGAAAGCATGAGTATCTCTTTCTTAAGCTGCGTCAAAAATTCTTTACTGCTGTTTTCCGAAGCCTTTGTATTAGCATACTTTACAAGTTCAAAAATTGACGAAATAGCGTCTGCCGTATTAAAGTCATCCTCCATTGCCTCTTCAAACTTAGCTATATAGCTTTTTGCCTCTTCAAGATATGAACGCTCATTATCTCCAGCTGCATCTATTTCGTTTATTTCAGCCTTCTCTATAAGGTAATTCAAGTTAGAAACGCAGGTGACAATCCTCTCGTACCCGTTCTTGGCCGCTTCCATAAGCTCCTCGCTGAAATTCAAGGGGCTTCTGTAATGTGCAGAGAGCATGAAGAAACGAAGTACCTGTAAATCGTACTTCTCACTAATATCCCTTACTGTGAAAAAGTTTCCTGCGGATTTGGACATCTTCTTATTGTCTATATTCAAAAATCCGTTGTGCATCCAGTATTTCGCAAACGGTTTTTCGTTTGCTGCCTCGGACTGTGCAATTTCGTTCTCATGATGTGGGAAAATCAAATCTTCCCCGCCGGCATGGATATCAATTTCATCTCCAAGATATCTCTTGCTCATAACCGAACATTCTATATGCCAGCCCGGACGGCCGTCACACCAGGGTGCCTCCCAGTATGGCTCCCCTTCTTTCTTGGGCTTCCAAAGCACGAAGTCAAGCGGGTCTTCTTTCTGGTCCTCGCCGGATACCAGAAGCGAACGGTTACCGCCGCGCAAATCGTCAAGATTCTTGTGCGAGAGTTTACCATAGTCCTTAAAACTTCTTGTCTTATAATATACCGTACCGTCTGATGCCACATAAGCGTGACCTTTTTCTAAAAGTGTCTCTATCATTTCTAACATACCATCTATTTCATTGGTAGCCAAGGGGTGAGTGGTCGCGGGCTTTACATTAAGCGCCTTCATGTCTTTTTTACACTCTTCAATATAACGCTCCGAAATTACGGACGGCTCAACGCCTTCCTCATTCGCTTTCTTGATAATTTTGTCATCCACGTCCGTAAAATTGGACACATAATTTACATCCAGCCCCTTATACTCCATGTATCTTCTAACCGTATCAAACACTATCATTGGTCTGGCATTTCCTATATGAATAAGGTTGTAGACCGTAGGCCCGCATACATACATTCTTACCTTTCCTTCGCAGATAGGCTCGAATTCTTCTTTTCTCTTAGATAATGTATTGTATATTTTCATAATAATCCCTCATTCCATGTCTTTATTTTTTAGAAGCGTCCTTACCTGCCTCTCTAAGTCAATCAGGCGGTTAGTCAGCTCTTCGTTCTCATGCTGTAATACGGCTAAATCTTCCATAACAGGGTCGGGCAGATTAATCTGGTCCATTTCTTCCTGTGGAAACGTAATATTTCCCCGCTTCACTACACGTCCCGGCACGCCGACTACCGTAGAGTTTGGCGGAACCTCTTTAAGCACTACGCTTCCCGCGCCAATCTTACTGTTATCTCCTATTGTAAAAGAACCAAGTACCTTAGCTCCCGTACTTATCATTACATTGTTTCCTACAGTCGGATGCCTCTTTCCGTGCTCTTTACCCGTACCTCCAAGAGTCACGCCCTGATAAAGGGTTACGTTATCTCCGATTATAGTCGTCTCACCTATTATAACGCCATTTCCATGATCTATAAAGAAACCCTTGCCAATCTTTGCTCCGGGGTGAATTTCTATACCGGTTTTACGCGCTCCCTTCTGGGATATCCATCTGGCGAGAAAATAATGCTTTTTCTCATACATCCGGTGAGCTATGCGGTAGTATATCATTACCTTGAAACTCGGATAAAGAAAGACCTCTAAATTAGAATGGATTGCAGGGTCACGTTCTTTTATAACCTTTATCTCTTCACGTATGTGACTAATAAGACCCATTTCCTATCATCATACTCCTTCATATTAAATTAGGTAAAAAGCGGATAACCTGTCTCCTGCAATATGAGGAACGAAATTATCCGCCGTTTTACTCTATTACTATCAGAATATGCAAAATATATTTTTTTGTCAAGCGGGATTACTTAACCAACGTGTTTCCCCATTCCTTAATTACTTCTTCGCATCTGTCCACATCAATCTCTTCCACCGCCTCTTTGAGCCGGTCAAAAAACTTCTGCTGCCATGCTATATACTTGTATTCGTCCATTTTTTTAAGCACCCTCTCCATCTCGTCAAAGTCAAGATTCTCAATGGCAGTTCTCATATTTGCGAAATTTTCAATCAGTATTGAGAAAGAAACATTCTTCTTATCATCTTTGCTGACTTCCTCTTCCGCGCAGAACGGAGCAAGTATTTTTATGTAGCTTCTGTAATGCTCAAGCATTTCGTCGGTCTTACTGTGTATAAAATCGGAATTCCTTGCATTTCCTGCTTTTTCAAGCTCTGCTGCTTCATCGGAAAGCTTCACGGCGCCTATCTGCTTAGACGAACTTTTCAGTGCATGAACCTCTATGGTATAAGCCGGCCAGTCATTATTTTCCTCATAAGACTTAATAAGATTGGCTTTTTTCTCAATTGTACGGTAATATGCCTTTAGGATAGTCCAGAATAAATCTTCACTGCCGAGGAACTTCAAAGCAAATTCCACGTCCAGATCACCCACTGAAATATTAATATCCTTTTTATCTTTGGGTTCGCTGCTCTGGCTTTTATATACCTTATGTATCTTTTCTATGGGCAGCCACTGTCTTAATTTAGATATCAGTATACGCAGCTCAATCGGTTTGGCAACGAAGTCATTCATTCCTTCTTCACAGAATTTTTCCTTGGTTCCCTCTACTGCATTGGCTGTAAGGGCAATGATCGGAACATCGTCATAATCCGGATGCAGCCGCCTGATAATACGTGTGGTTTCCACGCCGTCAAGCTCCGGCATCATATGATCCATGAATATAATATCATAGTGTATTCTTCCGATTTTATCTATTGCTTCCATACCGCTGCTTGCCCTGTCAACCTTCATATTAAGCGGTCTTAAAAGCCCCTCCGCTACGGTAAGGTTAACTTCGTTATCATCCACTATAAGTACTTTGGCATCCGGAGCCACAAATTCAAATTCAAGCATTGCCCCCTCATTATCGGAAATACTAACTTCTTCATTATTAAGTATCATGGCAATAGTTAATATTGAAAGAGGCTTTTTTACTATAAGCATATTCGGTATGTCCTCATACTCATTATGATCAAAAAAGTCAACTAAGAGCACCGCCGTAATCTGCGGATTATTCTTTATAAATTCCTCGAGAGGCTCAGACAAAGCCGGTTGCTCTATAAAAAGAAAAATCTGCTTATCTCCCTGAAATCCCCCGAAATCGGTATTTGAACCCAACTCCATATATTCCACGCCCAGTCTGTTCATGTCCGAGCTTAGACGCTCTTTTACATACTGGTTGGAAATAATACCTGCAGCCATAATGTTTTCTGAATCTTTTACTGTGATTGACGGTGTATCGTCAACTATTTTCTGCGGAATTGTGAAAGAAAACTTACTTCCCTTTTCATACTCGCTCTCTACCCATATATTTCCCTTCATCAATTCCAAAAGCTGTTGTGATATGGCAAGTCCAAGCCCGGTTCCTTCAATATTACGGTTCCGTTTACTATCAACCTGCTGGAAAGACTTAAACAGCTTATCCATATCTTCTTTTTTAATACCAATTCCCGTATCCTCTACAGAAACCTGCAGTTCAATCTCATCAGGCGCCGAATTCATATAATCCATTTTTATCAAAATTCTGCCCATGTTGGTAAATTTCGCCGCATTATTTGCTATATTAAGAAGAACCTGCTTAATTCTTATATTATCTCCTAAAAGTTTATTGGGCAAACTGGGCGAAATATCCAGTATCAATTCAACCTCTTTACCCTTAAGCCTTGTCATAACAATATTGGTAACATCGCTTATCACTGACATAGGCTCGTAATCAATGACGTTTATATCCATCTTACCCGATTCAATCTTAGAAAAGTCTAAAATGTCATTGATAATGGTTAGTAATGCCTTACCCGATTCCTTAATCTGTAAGATATATTCTTTCGCAGCGGGCGGAAGTTCCTCACGCAGCGCCATTTCCGCCATACCTATAACCGCATTCATAGGCGTCCTGATCTCATGGCTCATATTGGCAAGAAAATCAGACTTCATATTAGAGGTTCTTTCCAGGTCCAGATTGGCACGCTGTACGCAGTATTCATTATATGCCATATCCGACAGTACGCCGGCAATTGTGCCAAGGAAATCGGTGGCGTTATCTATGGATTCCTTATCCACAATTTTAACCTTGCATGCGGCCTCGTAGTATTCGTCAGGATCCACATCTATTTCCCTGGCTATTTTTTTAATCTGTTCTTCATCCGGCGGGGTAGTAAGTACCTGTCCGCCGATAAAACAGCCCACCATCTTACCGTTTGCAACAATTGGGGCAGCGAAATCCACAAGTCCGGCATGGCAATAGTAAGCCGTTGCCTTTCCCCTTCTCATTGCCTGTTCTGCACCTTCTTTGTCGCACTGGGTACAATGCATACAGCCAACCGGTGAATTTCTGGTATATTTTGTACAAAAATCCGAAAAATTAGTACCTTCGGTAACCGGAATACCGTTTCTATCCGTTGTCAGCGCCGCAATGCCCGTCTGCTTGGCAAAGGCGTCCTGCAGTCTCTGAAGTACATCCCTGTCTATTAAATCTGTTAAATATAATTCATAATCCCTATCCATAAAAATCACCTATTCTATGTAAAATTTTACCGAACGAAATTATTTATAGTCTCCATTAACTTATTGTGGTCAATGGGCTTTAATAAATAGCCCTGTGGTCTTAAAGCTATTGCCTCTTTAATTTTATCCCTGTCAGAAACCCCGGTCAAAAAGACTACCGGTATATCCTTGAGTTCATCATTTTCACGTATTTTGGCTAAAACTGCAGGTCCGTTTTCTCCCGGCATTTCATAATCCAATAATACTAAATCCGTCCGTTTACGCTCCAAAAACTTCATTGCAATTTTGCCGTTTATTGCCATCCCGACATCATATTCATCATGAAGCTGCTCTTTTACGGTCTTTAACATAATGGGATCATCATCTACAACCAAAATGTGCTTGCGTTCATTCGATACGGTTTCAGCTTCCGTTTTCGTTTCATGTTCTGAATCAACTTGAGAGTTTTGGACAGTATTTTGTCCGGGAACCCCATCCGTTGAGTTAAGCGCTGCTTCAAGTGATGAAAGCGCATTTTTAAGCGAAGAAATATCTACTTCCTCAATCTCCTTATTATCCGAACCGTTTATATCAGATATACCGTTTTTCTCCCTGTATGCTTCCACATAAGGCTGTCTCTCATCCAGGAACTTTACAATTTTCTCTTTAATTGAGTTAACCGTAAACGGCTTTGTCAACGTCATGTCTGCCGTATTAACCGCCATTCTTTCAAAGTCGTCACAATCTTCTTTGGAACCGATTATTATAAACGGTGTTCTGGATTTCTGCATCAAAGGTTTAATAGTGATCATCTGCCTGATGCTTTCCTGAGACTCATTATATAGACAATATACCAAAACATCAGGTGCAAAATATTTAAGATGTCTGATAATATCTCCATAACGCGTAGAACAGGAAATCACATCAAAACTATCATCCATATGGATAAAGAAATCATCTATAACAGAATTACTCTTTCCCATAACCAATGTCTTGTACTTCATCACAAACCTCCTATATTTGACATTACTATTTTTCGCCTTATATTAGCACATTACTCAGATTTTGGCAACATTGAACAACCCCCGCAGCCCTCGCATTTCCTATCGGACATCACATCCTTATCGTATAATTCCATAGGGCTTGTAAGCATACAAATGGCCTGCGCGGAAATTCCTTCTCCGTTTCCCGTAAAGCCAAGACCTTCCTCTGTCGTTGCCTTTACATTTACCTGGGTTATGTCTATTTTCAAAGTATCTGCAATATTATTCCTCATGGAATCAATATATGGGCGCATTTTAGGACTCTGCGCTATAATGACCGCATCAATATTTTCAATCAGGAACAAATGTTCTTCCAACAGACTGCCTACGTGTTCAAGCAGCTTTAGTGAAGAAATCCCCTTGTATTTCTCATCCGTATCCGGAAAATGCTTACCTATATCGCCAAGCGCTGCCGCCCCAAGAAGAGCATCCATAATGGCATGCAGCAAAACATCCGCATCGGAGTGTCCCAATAATCCCTTTTCATAAGGAATTTCAACGCCACCGAGGATTAATTTCCTGTCATTTACAAGGCGGTGCACATCATATCCCATTCCTATCCTCATCAGTCAAGGAGCCCCCTATCCTTTACAAGCTGTATAATAAGTTTGACCGCATAATCTTCACCCAGCGCTTTGGTATTAATGGACAGATCATACTGTGCAGGGTCAAGCCAGTTATGTCCCGTAAAATATTTATAATAATTGGAGCGGTACTTATTCGTTTTCGCAATTACAGCCTCGGCCTCGCTCTGTGACTTCTGCAGTCTTTCCATAATATTTGAAATACACAAATCCTTAGGCGCCTGAATATCTATCCTTACTACATTATCAAAATCCCTGAGAACATAATTGGCAGCCTTGCCTATAATGATGCAGGATTCCTTTCCCGGAGCGGCAAGCTCTTTTATTACCTGCGCATTAAAACTGAAAAAGCTCTCATCAGAAAGATATTTCTTATCGCTTACCTGATATACTTTTCCGTCATACGCTCCCTTGGATGAATTAATCGCAATGATGTTCTTTCTTATCTTTTCATTAGTTTCAAAAAAGTACCTCTCGTTAATTCCGCTAAGGTCAGCCGCCATCTGAAGAATTTCTTCATCATAATATTTAATTCCAAGCTCCGATGAAATTTTTCTTGCAACATGGCTGCCGCCGCTCCCGTAACCCCTTGAAATTGTAATAACATAATTTTTCATACAGATACCTCCTTATCCCCCAATAACCATGCCTTTCACTCTATGCTCCATTATATAGTCAAGCAGCTTATCTGCCACTTCGCTTTTGCTCATAATTTGAAGCTGTACGGTATCATTTTGTGACAGCAATGTCACAATATTGGTATCGACGCCGAATCCGGCTCCCGACTGCTTGAGATTATTTGCTACAATAAGGTCAAGATTCTTCTTTTCTAATTTCTTCCTTGAGTTCTCTATCATATCTTCGGTTTCCATCGAAAAGCCGCACAAAAACTGCCCTTCTTTCTTATGTTTCCCGAGAAATGCAAGAATATCTTCGGTACGCTCAAGCTCTATCGTAAGTTCGTCGTCTTTTTTCTTTATTTTTTCATCCGCGGTATATTTGGGCCGGTAATCCGCTACCGCTGCCGCCTTGATGATTATATCCTGCTCATCTGCATGTTCTTTTACCGCCTCTGCCATATCGGCGGCCGATATAACATCTATAGTATGAACGCCAGGCGGCGGCGTAATATCCGTCTTTCCTGACACAAGTGTCACATCTGCCCCGCGTAGCATGGCTGCTCTTGCAATGGCATACCCCATTTTACCCGTAGAGTGGTTGCTTATATAACGTACCGGGTCTATTTTTTCCATTGTCGGCCCTGCAGTCACCAAAAGCCTGATACCTTTCATATTCTTAGGAGTTAAAGCTTTTATTATATATTCCATTAAAAGTTCGGGTTCCGGCATCTTGCCCTCTCCTGTGTCACCACATGCAAGATAGCCTGTTGCCGGCTTTATTACTTCCATTCCGTAGTTTTCCAGAATATTCATGTTGTCCTGCACAATCGGATTGTTGTACATACGTGTATTCATTGCCGGAGCAAAGATTTTAGGACATTCACAGGCAAGCAGCGTTGTTGTAAGCATATTGTCCGCAATTCCATGCGCCGCCTTGGCAATAATATCCGCAGACGCCGGTGCAACAAGAACTGCGTCTGTCTGCTTCGCAAGCGATACATGTTCCACATTATGCTGAAAACTCCTGTCAAACGTATCTATAAGGCACTTGTTGCCGGTGAGAGTCTCAAAAGTGATTGGATTTATAAAGTTAGCGGCGTTTGGAGTCATTATGACAGTAATGTCAGCTTTTTGTTTTTTAAGCATACTGGCTAAGGACGCTATTTTATATGCCGCTATGCCGCCGGTAACGCCTAAGACTATGTGCTTTCCTTGTAGCATGGTGGGTTCCTTTCAATGAATGGTTATTTTGTTCAAACTCTGGTTATCGTGAATGAGTTGCGTAATCGTCTATATTTTTATTGTATATTACATACAGCCCTTTTAAGGTAAGTTCGTTGTCGTAAATAATATCTTTTTTACAGTACGGAACTATACTTCCCGCGAGCCCGCCTGTAGCTACTACTTTGGTCTGGTAGCCGAGTTCTTCCCATATTCTGTCAAGCATGCCGTCTATACAGGCTGCCTGGGCTATTACTATTCCGCTTTTCATACAGTCTATTGTATTTCTGCCTATTACCTTCTTGGGAGCTTCAAGGCTGATTCTTGGAAGCTGTGAGGTGCGGTTTACCAGAGATTCCAAGGATACTTTGACTCCCGGGAGAATCTGGCCGCCGATGTAGTTTTTCTTATCGTCAACTACACTGATAGTAGTGGCGGTTCCCATATCTATCATTATGATGGGAGCGCCGTAATATCTAAGTCCCGCAACGGCATTTACAATAAGGTCTGCGCCCACCTGCCCCGGATTGTCCATAAGTATATTGAGACCGGTTTTTACCCCCGGTCCCACTAACAATGGGGATATGTGCAGCAGCTTTTCCATAGAAGCCCTTACTATATTATTAAGCGGCGGCACTACTGAGGCTATGATACAGCCTTTGATGTCCTGCATATTTATATTATAGAGGTCTAAAAGGGTCTTGAATTCCACCACATACTCAAGCTCTGTTTTGGAAATATTGGTTGACACCCTTTCCACAAAGTAGATTTTCTCCTGCTCGATACAGCCTATGACTATGTTTGTATTTCCGATATCAACTGCCAGAATCATATTTTTATAACCATGCTCCTCTCTCAGCCGCAATTAACTGTTTTGCGTTTGTTTTTTGTCATTTTTCAGTTCTTTGACAGGTTTAATCCTTGTTAAAGCAAGCCCCACGCCCGCAACTATAATTGCGGCAACAACCGCTTCTATAACACCGTTAAAAGTGATAATTCCCATAATTGTGTCAAACACTGCTTCTCCTGCAATGCCAAGTTTCTGTGCATAAGCGTCCTTATATAAAATAAATATACCGCTCATTACAAAAAGTGTGTTGGTAAAGGCTCCGCAAAGACCTGCATAAGCAAGGGCTATATTGGCCGTAGCTTTCTTTTGCCCTACTATTGTCAATATTATAAAAAGAACCGCACCAGCCAGAATGGCTGCTGTCAGACTAACTGTCATAGACCCGCCGCTTAGTTTATCCTGCAGCATACGGTTTAATAATGCGTATAAGGATATCATTAAAATGAGGGAAGCTGCAAGATTCACAACAATACGCCACACCTTCTGTCCGCTTCTAAGGAGCATACGAATCAGAAGATAAACATAGTACGGAACAACTCCGACCAGTATTCTTGGTACAAAACAGATATAAAGGCTTTTGAAAATTCCGGAAATACCTACTACATTAACAGCAAGTACAGGCGAAAATACAAATGCCGAGGGCGTAACTGCCTTGAATGTGTTGTTTATAAAGCTTGTCAGTCCAAATACGAATCCTAAAAATGCACCTTTCTTCGGTCCGAGAAATAGCGCTCCAAGGATAACCGGGATGTGTATTATCGTTGCGTTGATAACAACTAACGGGATATATCCCAGTGGTGTGAATGCCATTATTATAATAATGGCGGTGAACAGTGCCGTAAGCACAAGTTCATAAGTCTTTTCATTTTTCATGGTACATTTCCTCCTGTTATTATTCTCTAAAATGAGATACAATACAATATTATGATACCATATTAACCAAAAAAAAGAAAGAAAGAATAAATTCTTTCTTTCAAGATTGTTTAACTTAGCCGCCCAGATATGCCTTGCGGACAGCGTCATTATGAAGCAGTTCTTCACCGGTTCCGGAATTAACGATACGTCCGGTCTCAAGAACATAACTTCTGTGGGCTATAGAAAGAGCCATCTGCGCATTCTGCTCTACAAGAAGGATAGTTGTTCCCGCCTTGTTAAGTTCTTCTATTATCTGAAAAATCTTTTCAACCAAAATAGGCGCCAGACCCATAGAAGGTTCATCCAACATCATAAGTTTGGGCTTGGACATAAGCGCACGTCCCATGGCAAGCATCTGCTGTTCTCCGCCTGACAAAGTTCCGGCTACCTGCTTATATCTTTCCTTAAGTCGCGGAAAACGCTCATATACACTTGCGATTAAATCGGCAACTTCCGCAGAAGAACGGGTATATGCACCCATTTCAAGGTTTTCCTGTACGGAAAGCTGCAAAAAGATTCTTCTTCCTTCCGGACAAAGCGCCATCCCCTTATTAACTATTTTATGTGCAGGCACTCCAAGTAATGAGCTGCCTTCAAATTCAACATTTCCGGTAGTAGGTTTAAGAAGTCCGGCAACAGTATTCAGGGTTGTGGATTTACCTGCCCCGTTAGCGCCTATTAATGTTACAATTTCTCCCTCGTTTACCTCAAAGGAAATGCCTTTTATTGCATGAATATTTCCGTAATAAACATTAATATCATCTACTTTCAGCATGCTCATGGCTTACTTAGCCTCCTTCTTCTTACCCAGATATGCTTCGATAACCTGAGGATTATTCTGTATCTGTGACGGTGTTCCTTTTGCTATGATCTTACCAAAATTAAGCACCGCTATACCTTCGCAGATTCCCATAACCAGATTCATATCATGCTCTATAAGAAGAACCGCAATCTGGAACTTATCCCTTATTTTACGGATATTTTCCATAAGTTCCGCGGTTTCCGAAGGATTCATACCGGCTGCCGGCTCATCCAAAAGCAGCACCTTAGGCTCAGTTGCAAGCGCACGCACTATTTCAAGACGCCTCTGCGCACCGTAAGGAAGCGAACCCGCCGTCGCATCAGCTAAATCCTGCATATCAAAAATAGATAAAAGCTCAAGCGCTTTCTCGTGGCTTCTCTTTTCTTCATTCCAATACTTCGGCAGTCTGAATATACCGCTCCACATATTGTATTCCGTATGGTTATGTAAACCAATCTTAACATTGTCCTCTACGGTCAACTTATCGAAAAGCCTGATATTCTGAAAGGTACGGGCTATTCCCGCTCTGTTTACCTGAATTGTATTCATTCCGTTAGTATCCTTGTCGTCTAAGACAATCTTTCCCCTTGACGGCTGATACACCTTAGTTAAAAGATTAAAAATAGTTGTTTTGCCTGCACCGTTAGGTCCGATTAAACCTGCAATTTCCGTCTTGGCAAGAGATATATTAAAATCGTCAACAGCAGTCAGACCACCAAAATCTATTCCCAAATGAGAGACCTCAAGTATAGGTCTATTATCTTTTTCACTCATAACCAAACTCCTTTCCAGTCTGAGAATTTACATCAGCCCTTTTGCACCGCTGATTTTTTAAAGATTTTTGCGCCGACCCTGCCAAGCAAATCTTTTGCCTTACTGTTATTAGTAATTATCATGACAAGAATTAACACAATTGCGTATACTAACATTCTGTAATCCTGGAATTGTCTAAGGAGCTCCGGAAGTACGGTAAGGATTGCCGCCGCTATCATGGAGCCGCGAAGGTTTCCGATTCCTCCAAGTACTACAAACACCAGAACTAATATAGATGTATTAAAGTCAAACTTCTTAGGAACTACGGTTGAGTAGTTCAAAGCATACAGCGCTCCCGCCGCGCCTGCAATAGCCGCAGAAAGCACAAATGCCATCATCTTGTATTTCATAATATTAAGACCGCAGGACTCCGCTGCAATCCTGTTATCCCTAATTGCCTTAATTGCGCGTCCCGCACGGCTGTTTACAAGATTCTGTATGATAAAAAGAACGATAAGGACCAGAATGATGGCCGCAGCGAATGTAGAAATCTTCTGTATTCCAAGCGCCCCCTGAGGTCCGTTTATAATAACCGTTCCACCTGTTTCCATATTAAGTGAATTGCCGTCTTTCATACTAAAGTGCAGCCCCTTAGAGTCTGCTCCTATATAAAGGCAATTCAATACGTTTTTAATAATTTCACCAAATGCCAGTGTAACAATGGCAAGATAGTCTCCCTGAAGACGAAGTACCGGAATACCAATAATCGTACCGGCAACCGCCGCAAGCACCGCACCTATCACAATTGCCAGAATTAGGCGAATCGGTGATACGGTAATAACATCTTTCAGAGCAGTAGCCACTACAACTCCGCTGAATGCGCCTACGCTCATGAATCCCGCATGTCCAAGGCTGAGTTCACCCGAAATTCCTACTACCAGATTCAGTGCCAGAGCCATAATCACATAAGTACAAATGGGAATAAGCTGACCCGAAAGTGAGTTGCTAAGTTTTCCCGTAGAAAGCATAATTTGAAAAAATAAAAAGAATATAAGCACAATTCCGTAATTGATAAAACTGCTTCGTGCGCTTTTGGAAATTTTTTTCATATGTCCACCTACACTTTCTCATTGACTTTTTTGCCCAGAAGTCCCGTAGGTTTCACAAGCAAGATAATAATCAATACTGAAAATACGATTGCATCTGATAACTGTGTGGAAATATACGCTTTACCGAATATTTCAATTATTCCAAGCAGAATTCCGCCCAGCATAGCTCCCGGAATAGAGCCTATACCGCCGAATACCGCAGCGGTAAACGCCTTGATACCGGGCATTGAACCCGTTGTAGGCATCAGTGTAGGATATGCCGAACAAAGCAGCACTCCCGCAATAGCCGCAAGGCCTGAACCAATGGCAAACGTTAAGGAAATCGTCGCATTTACATTGATTCCCATAAGCTGGGCTGCATCTTTATCTTCCGATACCGCCCTCATCGCTTTGCCCATCTTGGTCTTATTAGTAAACAATGTAAGTACGATCATAATAATAATACAAGCTATAATTGTAACAAGCGCCACTGAGGATATCTGAAGGTCGCCGATAACAAGTGACGGAAGTGTCACCATATTCGGAAATACCTTAGGATTGGAAGTCCAAATCAACAATGCCACATTTTGTAAAAAGTATGAAACGCCGATTGCAGTAATAAGCACTGCTAAAGACGTTGCTGCCCTAAGCGGCTTATATGCAAGTCTCTCAATAACTATGCCAAGCACCATGCAGACGAATATTGACAACAGGACAGCAGGAATGACCGGCCATCCAAGATAACTGGTAGTACAAAACGCCACATAGCCGCCTACCATAATTACATCTCCATGAGCAAAATTCAACATCTTGGCAATACCATAAACCATAGTATAACCCAGTGCAATAATGGCATAAACACTACCAAGACTTATACCGTTTATCAGATAGTTTAACATACTAACAACCCTCTCCTCCAGTAATTACAAAACAAGGGGCTGCCATCAGAAGACAGCCCCTTAAAGCTACATTAATGCTGTAAAACTTACAGACCTACATATTCACCGTTTTCAATAACAACTGCTCTTGGAGCCTTGTTAACTTCTCCGTTTGCAGTCCATGTCATTCCTGCACCGGTAATACCGTCTACTGAGAAATTAGAATCTGAGAATACGGAAATAAGAATTTCACATAACTCTGTATAATCAACTCCGTCTACATTATAACCGCCGTTATTATCAGCATAGTAAGATAATGCAGCGTAGATTGCATATGCGCAGTCATAAGCGTCAGCAGCGAACTGTGAAGGAATCTCGCCTGCTTTAGCCTGATACTTGGAAACAAATGAAACTGTAGCATCATCCTTAGCATCTGCAGAGAATGGTGTAAGAAGCATAACGCCCTCTGCAAGAGAAGTATCGAAACCTTCAAGTGAAAGGATACCATCCATACCGTCTACACCAAACATTGTGGGAGCATAGTTCATAGATGCAGCCTGCTGCATGATCAAAGATGCAGGTGTATAGTAGATTGGAAGGAAAATCAAATCTGCTTCTGCGTTCTGAGCTTCTGTAAGCTGTACAGAGAAGTCATTAGCAGTATCATCTGTAAATGTTGTTACAGAAACAACGTCAAGTCCGATTGAATCAGCTTCAGCCTGGAAAGTCTGATAAATACCTGTTGAATAAGCATCTGAGTTATTGTAAATAACTGCGACCTTTTCTGCAAGGTTGTTTTCAGAAATGTAAGTTGCGGATGCTGAACCCTGGTTAGGATCTGAGAAACATAACTGGAACATATTGTCCTTGCCTTCAGTAACTGAAGTTGCGGATGCTGAAGGTGTAAGCATGAACATACGGTCTGAATATGCCTCAGAAGAAACTGCCACACAAGGAGTTGTTGTAACACATCCAACAATTGCCTGTGCTCCCCAGTCTTTCAGGTTATTATAAGCATTTACTGATTTTTCAGCATCATGCTCATCATCCTGTGAGTTAAGCTCAATCTTGAAATCTGAGCTTAATGCATTAATTTCCTCTACTGCGATAGCTGCACCGTTATCTACAGCATTACCATAGAGTGCAGCAGGACCTGTGAGTGGTCCGATAACTCCAAGGTTAAGAGTTCCTGTAAGGGAACCTGAACCACCGGCATTATCTGCCGGAGCGGCTGCATTTGTGTCTGCTGCATTGTCTGCCGGAGCGGCTGCATTTGTGTCTGCCGGAGCAGCTGCATTTGTATCTGCTGCAGTATTGCTGCCTGTATCAGCAGTGCTTCCTGCTGAATCGCCGCCACATGCCGTCAATGAACAAACCATTGCAGTTGTCAATAAGATTGCAAGTAACTTCTTTTTCATAATAATCTCCTCCATGTATATATTTTTATAAAAAATGACCTTCCCGGCTTGGAGAAAGTCATCTTTGACCCATCAAATAAATAAGAACGCTGTTTACATTATGTAAACCATGCTTTTCTCATCTATTGTATACCAGTATAACATTATAAGATAATATTTATATACTGTGTATATTAGGACAGTTTTTTTTATTTGTCAACTACAAATTTTTCAAAGTTTGTTCAAGATTTGTTCAAAAATTGTTTAATATGTATACTTTTACGAATTCTCGTTCTTCTTGTAAGATAATTTTCATGTTTCTATTACACTTTTTACTAATTGCCACGCTATACTCCCTTCACGCAACAGACTCAGTGCATCTTCATATTTTACCCATTTAACAGAATCAACTTCCTTTGAGATTATAAAATCAGACTTTTTAACGACAGCCTTATATCCTAACATAAGCATTTCTTTTTTCTCATATGGGTAACTCTGTATGAAGTTTAGTTCAATCACATCCTGTCCGATTTCCTCTTTAACTTCACGAACAACTGTGTCTTCTGCAGACTCTCCGATTTTCATTATACCGGCTACGCACACATAGCTTGATGTTGAGACGTAATTCTGCCGCAACAAAGCAATCTCATTTTCTTCATTCACAACAGCAGCTATAATACTTGTAGTAAACATATCCCATAAAGGTACGTTACATTTTTCACAAAACGGTATCAGACCTTCATCGCCTATTTCTTTTTTTGTTAATTTATTTCCGCAGTGTGGACAGTATTTAAAACGCACTATGTACAACCTCCAAATTATAGTTACAGCCCAAGAAACATATATGATGATCTTTCATATATTTAATCAAAAATATCTTCTATATTATAGAAGAAACATACTGTTTTATCAAGTCTTGTATTGACATACAGGAGAAAAACGTGATAGTATTACTATCATAAAATCGCTGTGATAAAACCGGGAGGTGCAAAATTGGGAGAGTCCGTAATAAGAAAACAACAGATGGAACAACGCACCCGGCAAATTCTTAATGCGGCACTGGAACTGTTCTGTGAAAAGGGCATAGAAGATACATCCGTGGAAGAAGCTGCCAAGGCCGCAGGCGTGGGACCGGCTACGATTTACCGCTATTTTGAGACCAAGGCAGAGCTTGCGATTTCAGCAGGGATTGCTTATTGGCAGAAAATCGCAGAAAAATATGTATGCACCTTATCAGAGGAAAAATACATTGAAAAGAATGGATATTGCCAAATGCACTGTATTTTTCAAATTTTTATAAGAATTTTTGAAGAAGAATTTAAGTTTTTAAAATTCCTTCAGGAGTTTGACATTTTTGTCCGCAGATATAATATTCCCAAAGAACGGCTGACAGAATATGAAGAATGTATCCTGAATCTTAAACCTTATGTAACAGACGCTTTAGAAAAAGGTCTAAAGGATGGAAGTCTTGATTTCCCATATACGGTCGAAGAAGTATATTTTTCAATCATGCATACCCTGCTGAGCCTGATGCAAAAACTATCCTATAACGGATACATCCTTTCTTCAGATGAGAGGATCGAACTGGTATTGCAGGTACGCATTACCGGAAATCTACTATTAAAAGGGCTTGCAGGAAAAAATAACACTGAGAATGGAGGTACACTATGAAATCACTATCTACACAAAAAATATGGCTTTTTGCCACCGGACAGTTCGGTTGGTCGCTGTTGTCCGGCTTAATTTCAAACTGGCTGGTTTATTTCTATCAGCCCGATGAAGCATCTATCGCACAGGGACAGATTGTTTTTGTTCCGCAGGGACTTGTTATCTTGGGAATTTTTACAATAATCGGCGGCATTACGGCTTTCGGACGGCTTTTTGATGCTATTACCGATCCCTGGATCGCATCTTTGTCGGATCGCTGTACTTCCGAAAAAGGCAGACGAATTCCGTTCTTAAAATGGGCATCCCTGCCGTTAGCTTTATCCACCGTTCTTGTATTCTGGTCTCCGGTAAACCAAAACAGCTGGATAAACGCAATTTTTCTATTCTTGATGGTAATGACATACTATCTGTCAATTACGGCATATTGTACGCCATATAACGCTTTAATACCGGAACTCGGTCACGACCAGCAGGAACGCTTAAATATTTCTACAATAATCTCTTTTACATTTATTGCAGGAACTGCCGTAGCTTATCTGGCTCCTGTAATATGGGGAACTCTGATTCCCTCATTCGGGCGTGTAAATGCAATCCGTGTAACGTTTGCGGTTATGGCAATAATAGCGTTTATCTGTATGCAGGTACCGGTCTGGTCTATCAACGAAAAAGAATATGTTAATACGGTTCCTTCACAGGATACGGCGTTTTCATCCCTTGCAGCTACGTTTAGGAATAAAGAATTCAGGAAATTTGTAGCTTCCGATATTTTATACTGGATTGCCATCACCATGTTCCAGACAGGACTTCCCTTCTTTGTAACCAGTCTCTTAAAGCTGCCTGAAACGATGACAACCATTTATTTTGTCGGAATGACCGCCCTGTCGTTAGTCTTTTATATTCCGATAAACAAACTTGCTCCTAAATTTGGGAAAAAGAAACTTATACTGACAGCCTTTGTAATATTTGCACTATCTTATCTGTATACAGGATTTCTCGGCAGCTTCTTACCGATTCCTTCCAATATACAAGGTTTTATCCTGATGGTTGTGGCTTCGCTTCCAATGGCTGTATTCGGAATTCTTCCCCAGGCAGTTGTTGCCGATATCGCCCAAAGCGATGCAAAACGCACGGGAAGCAACCGCGAAGGAATGTTCTATGCGGCCAGAACCTTTGCTTTTAAACTTGGACAGAGTCTTTCTATGCTGCTGTTTACGGCGGTTTCCACGATTGGAACCTCATCCGGCGTGGGGTATCGTATTGCGGCTTTTGGGGCAGCTTCGTTCTGCGTGCTTGGCGGGCTGGTGTTCCTGTTCTATAATGAGCGCAAAATAAATGAGAGTATATAAAAAGGAATTAATATAAAATGAATAAAGAAGCAATTCAAAATATGATATTACGTGAAGAAAAATACGATGAGACAATGAAAACAGTGGTCCTTCCATATCTTGAGCAGAGGAAAACGGAGCAGTATTGCGAACGTGAGGAAGGCAAAAAGATTTTTTATATACGGTGTCTTGCCGATAATCCGAAAGGTATCGCGGTAATATCGCATGGGTATACGGAGACTATAGAGAAACATCTGGAAAATATCTACTATTTTCTTTGCGGGGGATATCATGTCTTTATGGCGGAGCATTGCGGACACGGGCGAAGCTACCGGATGTGCAGCGATACAAAAGACTTATCTCTGGTACATGTTGATGATTATACAAGATATGTAGAAGATTTATTGTTTATAGCACGCAGTGCAGCAAAGGAATTCCCTAACCTGCCCGTACTTTTGTACGGGCACTCTATGGGCGGCGGTATCGCGGCTGCCGCGGCTGCACGCGCACCCGAATTATTTTCCAGGCTCGTACTCTCTTCACCGATGATACGTCCAAGCAGCGCTCCCGTTCCCTGGCCCTTGGCCCGCCTTATCGCCAGATTATTTTGTATGGCCGGAAAAGCGGAATGTTATGTAAACGGAAACCATCCCTATGAAGGACCCGAATTATTTGCAGACAGCGCCTCTGTCTCAGAAGCAAGATTTAACTTTTATAATCAAAAAAGATGTAAAGAACCTTTGTACCAGATGAGCGCGGCATCCTACGGATGGCTTTGGCAGACTGCACGGCTAAACAGTTATCTTAAGAATAAGGCTTGGCGCCTAATTGACTGTCCTGTGCTTGTTTTTCAGGCTGATAACGAAAATTATGTCTCTCAGGAAGAACAGGTACAGTTCGTAGACAAATTGAATCATAATAAGCCCGGAAATGCTAAGATGATTAAGGTTCCCGGAACTAAACATGAAATATTCAATTCCGGGACGGATTTATTGGAGAGGTACTGGGAATTGATATTGTAAATTTTCTTTTGCTTACCGCTTGATTTCACTGTTTTTTCAAAATGAATAGGGGCAGGATTATGGATATGCCCCTGGTGTTCATTTATATTTATTCCATCCAACAAATGTCGGGCAGCTTGTTCATTTTTTAACCGATATATTAAATGATGTATAAGATTATCAAGCAGTTCATCAGCACGTTCTGTAATAATCAGTTTATAAGCCATATTTTGTCCTCATGTCTGCCAGAGCAGTTCTCGCATCTTTTATTTGACCTTTTTCTATCTGTTTCTCTGATATTCCGATATCTCGATACATAGAAAGATGCTTCATGGTACTTTCAAATATTTCCATACTCATGATTACCATATCACCATATCCGTTTTTAGTAATATAAATAGGTTCATCTGACTTATGACATAGCTCGGAAATCTCCGAAGTATTTTTCAAATCTTTAATAGGAATAATATGCGGCATTTTCATCCCCCTTTCTGCGGGTTAATTATACCATAATTATCCCTTTTTCTCAATTGAATTATTTAATAAATATAAAAAATGCCCAAATTTCTTTGGGCACAGCTCATTATACAGTATATCAAATTTTCTATTTCAAGTCTATACATTCTGACTAGAAAATACTAGAATTTTTGTATCAAAAAGTATTGCATGCATACCTAAGAAAAGTGGAGGAAGGTAATACGGAATGTTTAGAGTAGATGAATATTTAAATAAATTAATTATTTCGATGAAGGATGTATTTGGCGACAGACTCTTATATGTAGGGCTGCAGGGCAGTTATCTTCGCGAAGAAGCAACAGAAAACAGTGATATAGATATTATGGTAATCATAGATAAGTTTTCCGTACAGGATTTGGATTCGTACAGGGAAATTATTACCCAAATGGAGCATTATGATAAATCCTGTGGTTTTATTTGCGGAATGGATGAGTTTTCTAAATGGAATCCACTGGAATTATGCCACATTTTACATAGTACAAAGGATTATTACGGCAAGCTCTCCTTGCTAGTGCCTGAATACAGCGAGGAGGATATAATCAATTATATAAAGATAAGTCTCGGCAATATGTATCATGAAATGTGTCATAGATATCTGCATGCCGATAGAATACAGAACTATCAGCAGCTTATCATGACATATAAAAATGTATTTTTCATTCTGCAGAATATATATTACTTAAAAACTGGCATTTTCTGCCTTACCAAGAAAGAATTATTATGTAAACTTGATGAATTTGATAAAGAAGTCATGATGCTGTCTTTGGAAATAAACTCAAATGAAGAATATAATTTTAAGCAGGCATTTGAAAAGCTGTTCTTGTGGTGCCAGAAAACAATGACTAAATTGCAATAAACAGAACATGAGTTTCGTTGATAAATTTTACAATGCAGAACTTATCCACCTACATTGCACATATCATCTCATATAATCCCGGAATTGCCGATGTTGCTAAAATCTGCAGCGCCGTTGCAACATCAATAATTGCATGGCCCACAATTATAGGCAGCGGATTTCTTTTTTTATAATAATACCAGCACAAAATCAGTGTCAGCGGTAAAAACGAAATAAAACGATAAACAATGTATCTTAAATCAAACAGTGTCGGGATAAAACTATGCTGTAAAGCAAAAAAGAAAGCAGGAACAGTTATTGCCAAAAACTTATTTTGTATCTGATTAACGCCACACCCCAAATATAATCCCTCTTCTGCAAACGCAGTTGTTACCGGTAATATGGCCGTATTTATAACGGCTAACCACACCGGTATAGGCGCAATCATCATTGGCGCGGCGTATGGAATGATTCCGTAGCAAATATATCCCGCCGCATACATTCCTGTCATTCCGACTGCTAAAACCAAAAGCGATATTCCTATTATTTGTCCGGCCTTTGTCTTACCTTTTTGATAATTGATTAATTCCTGATAGCTGCTTTTATTGTTCTTTGCGATAAAAAAGAGCAATAAAATTATAATAATATTTACTATGCTGGCTGCAATCGACCACCAATTGCTTATATCATCTATTTTTTGCTTTGTAATAATTGCTCCTGCCACGAATATGAAAGCAAAAATCACACAACGAATGGGGAGTAAATAAACCATATATTTATTTTTATTATTCATAAATCAACACCTCTGATTATGATGTATTGTTCTCCTTCTTTCTTTGGATTCTGTCTTGTTTTCTGCATTACTCAGCGCAAATTATTTTTTCCTTTCAAGACCGAATTATCAATGTACAGTCAGAGCATTAAACCAAAATTAAAAAGGTGCAAAGCCTTAATAATTCAATAGACTTTACACCTGACTACAGTTGTTATTCAGATATAAGATTACTCTTTTATTTCGTCTATGTCTGTGAGATTCACACCGGAAACATTTAATAATGCTTTTATTGTCAGATACTCTTTTTTTAGCTTTGCATATGTTTCGACAGCATTTTCTTTCTTTGCCGAAATCATATAATCTTGAATTTTTTTAAAATCATCAAGAGCTGCTTTAGTTACTTCAATACCTGATGGCATATGATCACCTGCTTTCTATAGTGTGGCATATATTGCTACAATATAAGTATATCATAAACAAAATATATAGTCTATCCAATTATCAAGGTAGGTTTGAGGATTTATAACTATACTAATTTTTTTAATAAGATAATCTCCAAAGGTTCATCAGGCAGCAATAAAGAACCGCAATCTACATATCCGATTTTTCTATAAAAAAATTGTGCCTGCTCATTGGATTGTGTGGAAGTCAAAACCATTTTATATTTACTTTTAATCATTTCCTGTTCCCAAAAGCTGACTAACCGGCTGCCATATCCTTTTCCTCTGTAATCTTCTAACAAATACAGCATATTCATAAAAGGAATGTTATCCCAAAACAAGTTAAATCGTAACCATCCGATAAAGATATCATCATTGAACATGGTTAAAATTCTTTCTGTCTTTATACAATTTCTTAATTCCGTTTCACAAATATGCTTATCATATTTGCTTAATAATTCAAAATCCTTCTCAGCAGCATACCGAATCATATTGATAATATCTCCGCTAAATTGTTATTTCTATCTGATTACCCTCAATTCCTACAATACAGCTTTCATAATATCCGTCACCGGTTGTTCTTGGACCGGATAAAACCTCGTATCCTTCATTTTTGAGCCTCCGCGTCAATTCATCCACTTTTTCCTTTGAACCAACGCTGAACGCTATATGAGTAAGACCCGTTCTTCTGATTCCCTTTTCCACATCCTGCATATCTGGATGATACATCAGTTCAATTCTGGCACCGTCGTCAAAAGTCAGGAAATAAGAACGAAAGTTTGTGGTTTTATTATGATAACCATCATTCGACGCCGCATTAAAGTATTTAATAAAAAAATCCCTTGCTTTTTCAAGGTCATTTACATACATTGCTATATGTTCAACTCTCATTATGCGCCTCCTGCACTTTGCATGAGCAATTCTGATTGATTTATTATATCATATTCTCACACTTTAAACAAAAAACGGAAAGCCTATCGGCTTTCCGCAGTCTTATTATTAATAGCGAGAGGGGGATTTGAACCCTCGACACCACGGGTATGAACCGTGTGCTCTAGCCAACTGAGCTATCTCGCCATATAATGGGACCTATAGGGCTCGAACCTATGACCCTCTGCTTGTAAGGCAGATGCTCTCCCAGCTGAGCTAAGATCCCGTTAAGTATTGGACTGGTTGTTTACAGCCCGCTTTGCTAGTATACAATTTATGACATGGGTTTGTCAAGGGGTTTTTTTATTTTTTCCTATATTGTATAATATTAGATGAATGGGAAAGTGCTATTCCAGTGACGACCTCAGGCAATATAAATAAAAACGGGGCTCGAACCGCGGGAGCGAAGGTCGCCCCGTTTTTATTTATATTGCCTGAGGTCTGGTTATCGAATATGACTTTTGCAATCACCAAATAAAAGCTTATAAGATGAGGAAAAAATGTGTATAGTAGCGTTTAAAAACTTAATTAGAAAAATCATAGTAATAGGCATTCCTTTAGTTATCGCTGTAGCGCTTATAAGTTGTCGTAACAGCGTAGAAACCATAGGAGATATCACTCTTTCTGAGCCGCCTGTAACACAAATAGAAGACAAAAATGACTGCCCTATTAGGGAATTGTCCGGATATCTGGATACGGTTGCCGAAGTGCCTTATGCCTATGCCCGGATTCTGATTAAGGCAGAGCCTGAAGCTGCATCAGACACTGATTCCGATGCAAAGGCTGATTTCTATTCAGATTATGGTGTGGACGGAAGTGCAGATATTTCATGGGATATATTTCAAACTGCTGAAGAATTTCAAGAGTATCTTGCAGCCAGAGAGAATGAAGAAAGCGCATCTAAAAATGCGGAATACATAATGGAATTATCCTACTACAGGTATCAGCTTGAAGACGATGTTCACGCTCTTGATATTAATAACTTTTTACAGGAGCGTTATGCTGACGAAACAGACGATGATAATCCGCTTTATCCCCTTACGCTCGATGAAAATGGCGACTCTTATTGCTTTTCAAGGGCGGGTGGCAGGAAAATGGTTGTGAAGGATGGAGTTTTTTATTCATGGGAAAGTAAGTGGACATCCGATGAAGTAGATGCTGAGTTTGTCAGTGAACTGCTTATGTCCTTTTGTACGGATAAAATGGAGGTTGAAGAATTTAACGGCTGGGTTTTAAACGATGAAGAATTATACTGGATTGACCATGATAGTCGATATACAC
>CAMWKB010000005.1 GCA_947174705.1 uncultured Lachnospiraceae bacterium | reverse complement strand
CTGTTGATTTTGCCTGTGCGCTTGTTGTAACACCAAGCATTCTGTTAGAGTTCATTGCTGTAAGATTGTGTTGTACTACCATATTATATTCCTCCTTGAATTTGATACGGCATCCTTGCCGCTTATTTTTGTTTGTAATGGTTCCTGCCTTCGGTTCCATTACTGAAGTTACTGAAGTAACTATTGTTAAGTAAGTAATTAACTTGCTTTACTTGTAATATATATCGGTGCGAATCTGATTTACTTTAGGGTTATTTTAAATTTTTTTGACAATTTTTTTAATCATTTCTTACTGTCGTAAAACTGTGGCGCAACATGACTGAGATTATTCATGCTGTCATAGTAACTCCTCGCACCCTTAACTTTAGACATAGAATTTTTGATTTTCTGGGTCTTCTGCTTAAAATGATGGTCTGCGCGCATCTGATTACGCATCTTAGCTGCATTAATCTTTACGACTTTATCTGTAATCTGCTGAATATTATCCTGCATCTTCGTTATTTCAATCTGATACATGGATTTATTCCCTACAATTTCTGTGCGGACCTTATCATACACCACTTCAAAGCCGTCATCAAGCTTTTCTAATTCTTCAATCAGAGCGCCAATCTTTTCCACAGAAGCGTCCAAAGCATCTATGTCCAGATCATCCTGTTTCAGGATATCTTCCTGTATTTCATTTTGTGTGATGATATCATCAAGTACCTGATTTTTCTTCTCAAGGCTCTGTAATAATATTTGTGCAATATTCTGACTCATACCCGCCCTCTCTACGCCTCTCTGCAGCGTTTCATAACCTCTTTCCATGTATCCCTGACACTTCTGAGATGCATATTGACCTCTTCCAATATGGATTTATCCTTCTTAATATTGGCTTCTAACAGCCTTTTAAGCAGATATACATATATTTTGTCAAAATCCTTTGAGACCTCATAATCATGATTCAGCGTATTCCTGAATTCTTCTATAATGCGCTGTGTTTTCTTGATATTAACATGAGCTTTCTCTGTTTCTCCATTCTCTATTGCAATAATGGCTATATTGCAAAACTTAATGGCTCCCTCATATAACATAAGCGTCACTTCTGCCGGTGAAGCAGTCAATATTTTATTATTTGTATATTCTGCAAAGGGATTACGTGCTGGCATAGTCATTCTCCTCCTTGATCTTAACACACCATATCCGGTACTTTATCAGCCTCCCAATATACTTGTAAGGGAACTGCTTCTGGATTCCAGTTTAGACATTGCAACTTCCATTTGGGAGAACTTCTTGTACCATTTATCCATCATCTTATTCAGTTTTTCTTCCTCTTTAGTTATCTTATCCTTATAGTCATTATACTCTTCTTTCATCTGCTTATCATTATAAACAGTGAATGCACTGCTAAGCTTGTTAGATGCCATCTGCTTAGTCAGATTATCATATAAATTGTTAGACAGCTTAGTGAAGAAATTCATAACCGTATCCGGATCATTTGCAATCATCTTCTTCAATATATCATCATTAGCCTTGGTATCGGCATCATCAGAATCCCCGTCGATATGATATGCATTTCTCTCATTATCTTTCGCTTTAAAATAGCCAAGCGTATTGATTCCAAAGTCTGACAAATACATCTTCCTGCCGTTTACCTCTGCACCTTCAAGCAGTATTGAAACCATAGAAAATGATACCGAGCTTAACGTACTGTCCCTGCGAAGAAGTGAATCTTTAATCTTCTTCTCCCACTCCTCAATTTCATCATCGCTCATAGAATCTTTCTCTTCTGAAGTAAGCGGCTCATATCCCTTAGAAGATTCTGCATTGTATAAAGAATCCATTTCATTGATAAGCTTATTATACTCTGTAAAGAAATTCTTAATCATATCATAGATACCGTCGGTATCCATAGATGTAGTCATTGTAATTTCCTTATCTGTTTCCTCTAATGCTGTAATTGTCATGCCGTTTACATTGAAATTATTGGTCATTGACGTAAACTCAGCACCGTCAATAGTAATTATGGCATCCTGTGCATCTACCTTGCTGGCAGTTGCCATCTTTGCATATACATTAGAAGTACTTTCTTTACCAATCTCACCCGCAGCTTCAAGAGATTTCTTTGCAGCATCCACCTTAGCCATGCAATCAGTCAGGGTTTTCTCTCTAAGTCCCGACGACTCCATAGCCATATTGTCAACGTCATCCGGTTCAGATACAGCCATATACTCTTCATTGGCTTTTATTGCTGCTTCATTAGATGCAATCTTATTGTTATTGGAATAAAGAGTGCCTTTGTATTCTTCCATGGTTCTTAAAGCATCATTCAGATTATTAATTGCATCTGCTTTATCCTGCATATCCTGTGTAAGAGTACCATTAGCCTTAGCTTCATCATACTCATTCTTAAGTCCGCCACTACGGACATCAGTATAAACAGGATTTCCGTCATCATCTACTACCGGACCGTTTTCATCTTCTTTCTGAACCCTTGATCCATAAACTGTATCCTGGACAAAATCAGATATCTGTTTTTGAGCTGTAGTATAGGAAGTCCGAACCTTATCAAGATCATCCTTAGCCTTATCAAGATCAGCCTGCGCAGCATCAAGAGCAGCTTTAGCATCTATCTTATCCTGATCAGTATCTTCTTTATCACTTACCGCATCATATGCTTCTTTGGCCTTATTATATGCTTCACTTAATGGACCATATGCCGCATTATATGATTCCTGAGCTTCTTTCAGCTTATCAAATAAACCGCCGTCTCCATACAGGTTTTCCAAAGCGTCAGACATGGTCATTCCGGTCTTATTCTTAAAATCTGTTCCAATATTGCCATTATCAACAGACTTAAGGTAGTCCATATATTTATTATTTCTACTTGTCAGAGTGTCGTTGGTTTCTTTTAACTTATCGTTTTCATCTGACATTTTCTTATTAGCATCTATAAGAGCATCCTCGCGTTTTTTCACTTCCTGCTCAAAACTCTTATAGAATTCATCCGTATAGCTGCCATCCGCATTCTGATAAGCAGCCCATGTCCTATTCTCATCATTTGCTAAACTGCTTGTCGTTAACAATCCAAGTGCAGCAAGCGCATTCAAGCCGCCCTCATCATTTGCCACAATAGTGAAGTCATTTGCAGCACCTGTTTGCTTAGAGCCGATAAAAATTCTTTGACTCTCCTGGTCAAAATTGGCATTTAAACCAGTGC
The DNA here is from genome assembly GCA_947174705.1 of uncultured Lachnospiraceae bacterium. Taxonomy (GTDB): domain Bacteria; phylum Bacillota; class Clostridia; order Lachnospirales; family Lachnospiraceae; genus UBA3282. The sequence continues at coordinate 52,745 of CAMWKB010000005.1, read as the reverse complement.
TCTTTATCATATCAACTACATCGTTAATTGTAGTATTCTCATTTACATTAAAATCCAAATACTGCCCCTGGGCGCCCATTACTCTGAAGCTTCCGGTTAATTCTGCCGAATTGTCAAGGTCGCTGAACTTACGAAGCTGTGCTAAGGACGCCGCTCCCGAAAAATGAACATTATCCTTCCTGACAAGACTGCCGCTTGTAAGATTTGAACCCTTAGCAAGCTGATTAACTTTAACGCTTCTTACTCCATCAACAGCGCTGTCACTTGTAACAACACTGATTGCGTTAGGATTGGAAATCTTGGTTGTTTTCTTCATATAAGAAGACTGATAACGCATATTACTAAGTGTATTGGTATAAAAATCAAAAATCTTAGTATTAAGCGCCTTCCACGCATCCTGCTTCCAGCTGTGTTTTGTCTGGGCTTTTACCAGCTTAGACTTCTTAACGCTCTGCGCAGATACTAACTCAGAAATAATACTTTCTGTATCCAGTCCTGAGTACATTCCGGTAATTCTAATAGACATCTATTTTCCCTCCTATCTCTTCTCATCCACGAGAAGTCCTGCCATCTCCCATACCTTTGCAATCATATCAAGGGTTTTTTCCGGCGGGAATTCTTTAATAATTTCTTTAGTGTCCTTGTCTACAATCTTAATCATAATTCTGTTTGTATCCTCATGAACACCAAAAATTGCTTCTTCGTTGGTGTTATTGATTTTGCGATTCATCTCTTCTATCGCTTTTTTCAGATAATCAGTATTAGGCTGCGGTATATTCTTTGCCTGCTGATTACCGTTTGAATCATTGCCTTTACCTGAATCTTTGCCCGCTTCACTATCCTCTTCCTGTGTACGGACAACGGACGCTGTAGTAGTGTCCACTTTTGCTGCCTGATTATCCGATGAAACTTCCATGTCAACCGGCTGGGCAGGCTCTACTTTAGGCTTAGGGACATCCTGAGCCTGAAAAGTCATTACACTGCTTAATGGTTCAATTGCCATTGTCAATCACCTCCATGTGATATTTTATTAATAGTAACATATTTAAAAATCGTCCTGACCACTTTTGCAAAGTAGTCTCTTGCTGTATATATCGGAAAATAATTTAAATAATTTAGGGCGCGGGAAATAAAATGGAGATAATTTTATTTAATTGATGCTCATATGTATAGCAGGCTTTAACTTTTTTATATCCGTTAATGCCTATTTTTGTTCTCGCCGTATCATGCGACAGGTAATAATCAGTCTTATCAATCAATTCTTCCGGAGTCTTAAATGTAACTATTTCTTTTCCTTCCTCAAACAGTTCCGGAATCTCTTCCTGATAATTCGACATAACAAAACCACCTACGCTCATAATATCAAAAATCCTCAGCGGAACACCGCTTTCTATACTTCTCAGCGTTATATTAATATTGATTTTGCTGGAATAAAATACCTTAAGCCCTCCTGTCAGCTGCGATACTTCCGGGAATCTTCTAATTCCGTCCGGAACCATCTCATCGTTTCTGGTATATAAATGGATATCATATCGTTCCGATAGCAGCTCTAACAGCAGAGTCCTTTCTATGTGTGTCAGCTTCCGCGCAAAAAAATATGATTTAAAATAATATTCATATGGCAATTCATCCGGCTTGTTCTTAATATCAGGATAGATAGTTTTAACAAAACTTATCAGTTCAGGAGTAAGAAGCTCTCCCAGCCTATCCTTACCGTCCCATTTGAATGCGCTTTGTTCCATAATATAAGAAAAAAGCTGCTGCACCTGAGGCGGAAACCTGTCTATATATTGGTCATATAAATTATTACTGTACAAGCTGCCGACAAAAGATACATTACAGCCATATTTCTTTATTTCTTCATCCGTAATCACAAGCTTATTTGACCATTCAACATCCGCTGCCAGCGGCAAATAGAAGATATTAGTATAACCTTTCTCCTTGAGAAGACGGTATTCTTTCTTATCAAAATAGAAAAGATAGCAATTATCATAGCGGGGAAAAACCGACATATAGGTTTCATACATAGGAGAATCCATTCCGTAAACAACATATTTGATTTCCAATTCATAAGTCAGTTGTGCCACATATGGAGAAAACAAATTTGAAATCACAAAATCGACTTTATTATTTTTAAGAAAAATCTCCAGCTGCTTCTCTTCATCTTCATATCCTCCTATCAGCTCTATAGGAGTTGTATACGTTCCGGATTCATGTCCCATCCTATCCAGCGCCAGTCTAATGCCTAAAATCGGCTGTTTTCTACTTTCAAAAAATAAAATCTTCATAAGAACATGTACATCCTTTTCATTTTTTATATTATTTCTCTTGGAACTTTTATGATTTTACATTACACTGTTAGTATAGCATACATATTCGTGAAAGGATAAATTTTTATGGAAATCCTCATTTACAGATACAACAGCATATGCGAACCGGATATTATTCAGGTATTTGAAAGCTTCGGTCTTACCGTTCATCAGGAAAAAGCAGAGATGACGGATAAGGGAGTGACGCCTGCGCAGTGCGCTGCGACGGTTACAGAGTGGATTTTGTCGCATAAACTTTCCTTTGTATTCAGCATTAACTTCTATCCGGCGATTTCATATACCTGTAACCGCTTTAAGGTACCGTATGTATGCTGGAGCGTAGACAGCCCGGTTGCAGAGCTATTCTCGAATTCGCTGAAAAACGAATGGAACCGCATCTTTTTGTTCGACAGGGCACAGTATGAGTTTTTTCATCCATATAATCCTGAACATATTTATTACCTGCCGCTTGCAACAAACGTTAAACGCTGGGAAAATGTTATTCTTAATATGTCAGAAGAGGATTTTGTCAAATATGACAGTGATGTCACTTTTGTAGGTTCCCTATACTCGGAAAAATGCAAATATGACAGACTGAAACTTTCCGACTACACTAACGGCTATGTAAATGGTTTAATACAGGCACAGATGCAGGTATTTGGCTATAATTTCATATATGATACGCTGCCTGAAAGCGTCATTAGAGAAATCGCTGACGCGGACCCTGAATTTTATAAAGGACAGGACGTTTTTCTGGACACTGACCGCTATCTGGCGGCGCACCAATATATCGGCATGAAACTTGCCAATGTGGAGAGGGTATCTATTCTGTCCGCCTTGTCAAAACGTTTCAATGTGTCCCTATATACCCACAGCGACACTTCCTGCCTGCCCGATATACATGCAAAAGGCAGTGCAAACACGCTGACTGAAATGCCTAAGATTTTCCACGCATCCAAAATCAACCTGAATATGACCATGCGCCCGATAGAAACAGGACTTTCCCTGCGTATCTGGGATGTTCTTGGTTGCGGCGGTTTCCTTATTTCCAACTATCAGGCGGAAATACCTGAGTATTTTGAAATCGGCAAGGACTTGGAAGTATATGAAAGTACTGAGGATTTAATTAATAAGATAGACTATTATCTGCGTCATGATGAGGAGAGAACGGAAATTGCCATAAACGGATATGAAAAGGTCGCGAAATATCATACCTACGAGGTGCGGCTTGCGGAGATGATACGCATATTGTGCGACGTTTTTCCGCAATAATTCAATGGCCTTTCGCAGCGTCTTTTAACAGCAATACGTAGTCATTCCATCTTACATTACTGTTTAAATAAACATTATTATATGCTTCCGGAAAGTACTTAAGCAGCTCATTGGCAAAAAAACCAACCTGCTCTTTCCAATCAGGCAGCTTTCTTGAAATAACAAAACTTACCGGATCCATAAAATATTTATAAATCATATACCACTCAAACTCCATGCCGTACCCCGAAATTGGGCCGTCCAAAAAACCTCTTGCATCAAGTTCATCTATATAGAGCTTCATGATATCCATAAGCTGTCTTATTCTGCCGTTGTCATTGTTTTTTCGTATAATCCCTTCTGCATTTTTGAAATAATAGTAAAGCGTATCCCCGATGTGATAATACGACTTACACATAAGCATTGCCAGACCCGAAAAGAAATTGTCCTCACCGTATATCATATTTTCCGGAAAGCACAGCGCGTTATCGTCTAAGAAGCTCTTTTTATACAGGCGGCCCCATACCGCTGTTTTGAATGAATTTAAAACGAAGCGCCCTCTTTCCTGCGACGTTTTTATCTGAAGCAAATAGTCACTATCATTTTTTTGCACAAACAGCTCAGAAACGTCGCAAAATGATTTGTAACTACATTCTACAACATCTACATCATAACTCTTCATTGCTTCATACATTCGCTCAAACATCGTGGCATCCACCGCATCATCGGCATCCACAAAAGATATATACGCCCCTGTGGCATATTTAAGCCCGATATTTCTTATTGTTGCAGGTCCGGAGTTTTCTTCACAATTGATCACCATAACATTTTCCGGATATTTTTCTTCAAATCTTCCCAAGTGCTCATAGGTGTTATCTGTCGAAGCATCATTAATCAAAATTATTTCAAGACCGTCCATGCCATAGGTTTGGGCTTCTATACTTTTCAAACATCTGTCAATATATTTTTCCGTATTATAGCAGGGAATAATAATTGATATTTTGTCATTCATTCCTACACCCTTCCTTTGCTTCAACAAAAAGCAGTTCGATAGCTTGAAGCTCTTTGCTTAAACATATCGCGACGTAATTCTAATATATAAAAACAATGGACAGCACGCGTGTATTGCGAACTGTCCTTACAATTCTTCCGTTATTTCAGCAGATTCTGCAATGCTTCCAAACCATCCGCATTTATAGCATCCTTATTTGCATCCTGAATCTGTACATAAACTTCTTTACGGTAAATAGGTACTTCTTTTGGCGCGTTAATGCCAAGCTTCACCTGTTCTCCCTTAATCTCCAACACTGTAATTTCTATGTTGTTGTTAATGATGAGCGCCTCACTCTTTTTTCTTGATAAAGCTAACATTTACTCACCCGCCTTCTTCTTATTGTTGTCCAGGATATCATAAATCGGGAATTTCACCTGATATGCATCGCCTTCTACGATAACCTGCGTTGCTGTCCTATCCACTGAATTAATGATGATTGGACCTTTTAAATTCGCCGACATCAGCTTAATGTCTTTGGGCACCGTTACAGTCACTAATACCAGCATCTCCTCAGGATTGAGTTCTCCCAGATGTTTAAGCAATTCATCATCCACTTCGGGATTATAGTCAGGACATACGATAAGCGGGTCCATAACAGGCATTGCAAATGCAGGCTCATCTAAAGACTGAAGCCAATGAATAGAATCCAATCCCTTTTCGGAATCATGTATCATCGCAAACTTTGTCAGGTCCGGAAATCCGATAATCCCCTTCGGAAATGTAATGATTCTTTCGTCATCAATCGTAATCTCACCAAATATTTTCGTAGTTACCTTCATAAGTTTCCCCTCTTTAGAGTAAATTACTCCTCTTGTTCTATTGTTTAATTATCCGGTTTAGATATAATTCATAAGGTTAGTCTGCATAATCTTACTGGTTGCCATAAGCGCTGCTTCATAAGTAAGCTCTGAGCTCTTAAGCTGTACGGCAACTTCAGACATATCAACATCTTCGTTGTTGCTCTGCAAATCCTTAAATGTCGCTTTCTGATTCATAAGTCTGCTGGTTATCAAATCCAAACGGCTTCCTCTTGTACCGTTATTGGTTACAGCAACGTTAGTATCATCAATATAGCTCTGATATTTGGATATCTGGTTCTCAAATTTAGTCTGAACGTTATCACGAACATAAGTATATGCTTTATTGGCAGCATCTATTTTTAACTGTAATGCCTTATATTCGTCGGTGTCCTCAGCATACTTTTTCTGTTCTGTTTCAAGGTCGCTGATTGTACGCTCTACATCCTGAAGCTGTTTTAAATAAATCTCAAAATCATCAATATCTCTTCTGGCATTATGTGTAAACACTTCTTTTGCATGAGTATTTACCTGGATAGTCTGATTAAATCCTACGTCATAGTAGATATCCTGATCTTTCTCATTAGGGTTATACTCTGTTACCAGATTTCTGATTCTGTTTACCTCTATCTGATAGTCCTCTGTCTGATCTTTTGCTGCTGCTATTGTTTTCGGTGCCGCACTTGACGCCGCATCCCTGACTGCATCACGAACTGCATCAAGATTCGCAGCCGTAGCTGTAATATAGTTTACAGCATTCAAATCATCATTGACTTTCTGTGCCTCCTTCAAAGCATTAATAACAGCAGCTTCTTTATCTGTTGTCGGAACTGAAGTTGCGGTAAGTCCTGCCAAGTCAGCTTCCGTCTGCGCTGCTGATAACAAATCCCTTGCGGCACTTTGTGCCACTCTTATCGTAGCGCGCAGCGTTCCTACATCACTGCCATCCATTTCCGCCAGTCTCACCCTGAGATCACGCATAGTCTCCAATGCTTCCTCAGCCTTAGAAAGGGCCTCCGTAGAATCATTAAGATTATTATCTGCTTCCTCAAGCTGCATTGCATCTTTAAGGGTACTCTGGTCACATTCTACCGCATGGAAGTAATGTACCGGGTTGATATCTCCCTCGCTCCAGTCACTCTTGGAATATTTTACTCTTAAATTCATTGCTTCCGTGATTTTCTTCGGGTCTGAATAATAATCCTCCCCAAATACAATCTCACCTGTAGACGGAATGTATGCAACTTCACAGCTTCCGTTTGCTACTGCTTTATAAGCTTCTTCCGCCTCTTTGAATGCGGTAATTTTCGCCGGTTCCTCTGCACCTGTAAAAAATAACTGTAAGTCAGATTCACCAATTTCTGCTTTATCTTCCACATTCATATCCAATTTATTATAAGACAACCTGAAACGGTAAAGCGTTGTATTACTTACGTCCCTTTCATCCAGACTGTTAGTCTTATCTGTTGCATTCTCCCAATTTGTATAGCTAATGCTTGATATATCGTGATATCCAAAACTCTCATTAATTACATAAGTCTTCAAATTATCAGGATCCTTGTTAAACTCCTGAATATTCTCCTCCGTAAAAGTAATCGGCGTATCTGTTCTAAATCCGGAAAATATATATCTTCCGGCATAATCTACATTACCGCTTGCATAAAATTCCTTAGTCAGGGACTTCATCTGTGTCAATACTATATCCAAATCTGCATATGTATATGACTTCTTAGAAGAATCCATAGCCTGTTTGTAAAGGTCTGTAAGAACCTTACCTACCGTATTCAATGCGTCACCCGTAAGTGAAAGCCAGCTGTCAGCATCCGGTGAATTCTTATCATAATACTGGGATACCGTAGTAACATTGGTACGCAAACGCAGCGCCCTTATTGCTACGACCGGATCATCAGAAGGTCTTGTAATCTTACTCTGATTAGTCATCATATTATTAAGTTTATCCTCTAACAATTTGTTCTGGTTAATATTGTAAAGAGAATTATTCCTCATAATTTTATTTGTCATTCTCATAATCGTATCACACCCTTCTTCACTTTATTTTATACACCGGTCTGTAAAATCAATCTATCATAAACTTCCGTAAGTACCTGTATCATCTTAGATGCCAGTGTATATGAGTTCTGATATTTAACAAGGCTTACAGCCTCTTCATCTTCATCTACGCCTGAAATTGAAGTTCTCTGGTTCTCAATACTGGTCTCAAGACTTAAATAAGTATCATAAAATGTATCGGCGTTCTTTGCATTTAATGATATATCCGCAAGCACACACTCTAAGAAACCGCCTGCGCTCCTTCCGCGGAAACTGAACTGGTTAGTATCGCTTAAAAGTGAAATTACTTTTTTGACCTGCTCACACTCTTCAATACCAGCTGTCGGGTCACTTCTGGTTCCGAGCTTATTGGGGTCCTTATCAAGCTGCGCAGTTATTGAAACATTTTCCGCAGTCATGTAATAATAGCCCTTACCGTTTCTTCTTGAATCGTTTAATTCCGCTTCTGAATACTGTCCGTCTTCCACTTTATAATTAGCAGTGATAAGAATACCTGCATCTTCATTATTTGTAGTAAAGCCTTCGGTAAAAATATTGTTGAGGGCCTTGGAAAAATCACGCAGCCACTCGTTCATCTGGGACATAAAGTACGGAACTCCCTGATATTTAACCTCAGCGCCAATGGTTGCCTCCATTCCCAGTTTACCGTTAATAAGCGGTTCATCGCTCTTGTTATTATCTATTGTAAATGCATACTTTCCGTCTCCGTCATATCTCCAGTCAGTATAATAATAAAGTTGATTGCCAAGCAAAATCTTACCACCTGTATCGGAAAGTTTACATTTACTCATACTATTTAAATAGTCTGCCGAAGTATCTATAATTACCTGCGTAGTCTCGACATTATAATGAAGGTCCTCTATTATACCGTTAAAATACTCTCCATTATTACCGTCGCGCATCTGAATCAGACCTCTTAGTTCTCCGCCCATAGACGCATTATACAGTCCGAATTCCATTCCGTTATCCCAATATATATCGTACAGACCTTCTATATCAGTCTGGTTTACCTTCTCACCGGTCTCCCTTGCCTTACATATAAGCTGCTTATATTCACTCGTATCTACAAGAGTCTGCTCTCCGGCAATTCTTACAATAACCCTGTTAGCTCCGGATGGATTACCCATCTGGTCATAGAGAGGGGTTTCTTCAACCTTTATATCAACAAGCGCTGACAACTCATCTAAGAGCACATCACGTTTATCTCTCAGTTCATTAGCCCTGGCTCCGGTTATTTCAATTATATTAATCTGCTTATTTACAGTAGCAAGGTCCTGTGCAATGGAGTTAATCTTATCTGTACGCATCTTAATCTCATCATTGACATCAGACTGCAGCTTCTGCAGATTTCCATACATATTATTAAAATAATCCGTCATACTCTGAACGGTAGAAATAAATTGTCTTTTGGTAGAAGCAGAACCGCCATTCTTGGTAATTTCCTGCAGTGCGTTCGATATTTGGTTAAAAATTGTTTTAAATCCCGTTGTATTGTCATCTGTAAGGTAATTCTCTATCATACGACAGTAATAAGCCTTAACATCATACTCACCAAGCTTGGTTTCATTCTCACGATATTTATTATCATAAAAGACTTCGCGGATACGCTCAATCGCTATAGTTTCAACACCGGCTCCCGCACAGCCGTAGCTTGCAAATACACGCAGGGCATCAGCCGCTTCGGTGGTTACGGTCTGACGGCTATATCCTTCCGTACTTGCATTACTTATATTATTGCCTGTCGTATTGAGAGCTGCATTAGCTGCCCTTAATCCCGAAGATGCTATTGTCAATCCAAAAAATGTAGATGCCATTTGTTCTCACCTCTTATATCTATCCTAAGTTATTAAACAGCCAGAGTATTAATAATATGCTCCAACATTTCACTGATAACATTTATATACCGGCTTGAAGCGTTATAAGCATTTTGAAACATGATCATATTGGTTAATTCTTCATCGGAAGAAACGCCTACTATCTGTTCCCTTGCGTTACATAATGCATCTACCGTAACGGTCTGATTATCCATTATGTCGCCAAATACATAACCGCTATTACCTACCTGCGCTACTAAGTTTTTGTAATAATCGTTAAAACATACCGGTGTCTTTACGTTAGGATTCAAAGTATATATGCTTTCCTCGAAAGCCGCTTTTAACTTCTCTGTTACATCATTGTCTTCCGAACTCTCACGACGCCTGAATTTAAGCAATGCCGGATTCTGGCGTAAATCCATATTAATCTTAAGATTTCCTACGTTCCAGCCACCCTCTATTACGGTGCCGTCGGGTAATTTATATTTCGAGCCGTCATCAATTACCTTTTGGAATAATTGATACGGATTTCCGTCACTGTCTCTTAAATATGTGGAATTGGGGTAAGCTTTGGTTTCGGCTTCCGCTCCCTCTCTCAAAATATCATTAATCTTGGTAACAATGGCATTGATAAGCTGGTCAAACTCAGCCTCTACATTCATAATCAAAGACTGGGAAATGTGTCTGTCATACCAGCTTTCTTCATATACGCCATCGGCATTAATATCCTTAAGTTCCTGCGCCTGCGCATGGTGGTCTCCCCTTGCCAAAAGCAAACCTTTAAGGGAGCCTATATCGGTATTTGATTCGGTAGAAATCTTCCTTGTAAGATTAAATACCTGCGACGATGCTAAGTTCTCCTTAGGAAGGTACTTATCACCATTCTCATCAAATTCATAGTTTGCATACATCTCCCAGTAAGGAGTGTAATAACCTGTATTTGGATCAGTATAAAGTGACATAGTATTTACCAATCCGCCTTTTACCAGATCGGCACCTTCAAATCTTACACTGACATATCCGAATATATCCTCTTCATATTCAATGGAACCCATTTTAGCAAGTTCATCCAATATGTAGTTACGCTGATCCCTTAAATCGTTAGCATGCTCAACGCCGCCCTCAACTCTCGAGACCTGACGGTTCAATGCTTCAAGCTGCTGCGCATACATATTAATCTGTTCCACCTGGGTCCGGACGGACTTATTCATATTATCCTGATACTCTGTAAGACTGGTGTATACGGCATCAGCCCTCTGAATAAATTCATATGCGCGTGTAACGAATAAGTTCTGGTTTACCGCATTTGCAGGGTCTTTACTAAGTTCCTGCACTGCTGTCCACAAATCGGTTATTCCTTCGGAAAACTCATGACCTTCATAAGACTCTCCGAGAATGTTCTCAATCTCTTCAAGCGCATTATAAGAAACCTCGTAAAAGGCATTCCTGCCTGATTCACGACGGTAATTTTGATCCAAAAAATAATCTCTGACCTGTCTTGTTTGGGAATACTGAACACCTAAACCCAACTGTTTCCAGTTGGTTTTAGCTCCCTTGGATATAGTGATATAACCCATTGTGGACTGTGCCACCTGCTGTCTCGTATATCCAATGGTGTCCATATTTGACATGTTATGCGCTGTAGTATTCAACGCATTATTTGAAGTTTGTAATCCTGATACGCCAAGATAAAGGCTGCTCATTAATGACATAACATTACCATCCTTAACAATTCAATTATTTTCTACTGTTTCGCATCAAATGATTTACGATCCATACCAATCACATCGCCCGTATTATATGCGCCTCTGTTGTAATTGGCAGTCTCCGGCGCCGCTTTCATCGAATGAATCAGATTCATATTGAACTGTATCATCTCAAGCGCGCTCTGAATCAACTCCCGATTTTGTTCATTGACTCTTGCGACATGCTGTGCAACATCCCGCAGCTTATCAAAAGCTACCGCTAATTTCTGTTGTTCTTCCGGTCTTGGTGCCAGCATTTCAATCAAATCTGCAATTTTTAGTTTCGTAACATCCTTGTTAAGTACATTTGCTATATCATTTACAGCCTCATTTCTGATATTATCTATATGATTTATTCTGTCAACGATAAGCTGCTCTTCATCCGTGATCTTTGCTAATTCTTCCAAATTCTCAGACACAATGACCGATGTTTTGCGCATTGACATCTCTAAGAGATTTTCATATTCCACGCTTTCTTTCTCCAAAGCATCTATCAAATCTTCCATTAAGCTTGCCACGCTATAACCTCACTTTTCATTGTGCCTACAGACTGGAAATTTCTTCATATTTCTGCATCAATTTCTCCGCGAAACTCTCTCCGCTTACATTATAGGTGCCATTCTGTATGGCAGTCCTAATAGGAGCGACAAGATCCTCCCTGATATCGCTTGCGGAATTAACTGCTGCCTTAGCAGTCTGATATTCCTTACCGATACTGGAAATCTGGATTTGGTCAGAAGCAGAAATATTCTGTGCCTTAACTGTTTTAGAAGTCTTCTTTGCACCATATAACTGTTGAACCTGATTATATGCTTCAATACGCATTGCTGCTCCTCCTTCCTGTCCATTTAACATTAATTATCATAAATTTGTTATCTGTTATTAAATGTATCGGACATTTTTTCCAAGACTTTAGGGTTAAGCCTAATTTTTATTTCAAGATATAGCGGATTCACTCATAAAGCTGGATAGAAGCCATTCTGCATAACTTCCCACAGGTTTCCTCGCTCCATGAATAATTCGTCATATATCTGCCGTCAAATAAGCTTTCTTTTATATTTTTACCATCAAGTATCTCATAATAATCACAAAATATTTCTTCACGGTTCACATGACAGCTTCCTCTGGCATTACTAAATATATTTTCCACATCATACTGCTTAAACAACGTATTGAGATAAGTCAGCGCTTTGCGATATAAGCGTTTTACCTTATCATCATAGTTACGGCCTTCCCAAAGTTTCTCAATAACCTTTTTCATCGTAACTTCACCGCCGACACTGTCAATGCAGAGCGCGAACAGCTCTTTTGCCTTCTGGTTTTTGAATTCAAGCAGCATACCGTCAACAAAAATATCAAAATACCCGAAGGTTTTAACCGTAACTCTTTTATTAAGTCTTGCAGAAAGACATTTAGCCCTCTCCAACACCTGTTCAACATCAGTCTTATTATATGGCTTCAGAAGATAATAATCCGCTTTTAAATCTAAAATCGCTTCCTTTATATATTCGTCATATCCTGTAATATAAATAACAATCATGTCAGGATTTATTTCTTTTAATTTCCGGCCTAACATGATTCCGTCCATATCAGGCATCTTGACGTCTAAAAGTGCTAAGTCTATTCTGTTCTTTTCTACAAAAGAAAGTGCGCGGGCAGCGTTATCAAACTCTCCCATAAGCTCAATATCATTGTTTTTACATTCAAGTTCAAACTGCTTCATACTCCACAGTTCATCATCCACCAAAATTGTCTTTAACCGCATAGACGTTCGTCCTTTCAACTTACTTATCTTTAGGAATTTTGGGAATATGAAGGGTTACAATAGTACCTGCCCCACTCCTGCTGTCTATTTCCAGCTTTCCGCCTGTCATTTCTTCCAACCGGCATTTTACTCTCTGCAGTCCGCCCTCTTTTGTACCCATGTCCTCCTCCATTTTGTAGTATTCTTCCACATCAAAGCCTACTCCGTCATCTTTTATCTGTATAATATACTCCGATTTGGTCTGACGGCTTATTATGCTTATGGTTCCTTTTATTTTGCCTTTCTTAAGGCCATGAATTATCGCATTTTCCACAATAGGCTGCAGCGAAAGAGGCGGAATCATAAAATCTTTTTCCTCATTCTCCATGTTAAGCATTATATTTCCTCCAAAACGTATTCTCTCCAGATTAGTATAAGATATAACATACTCAGTCTCCTCCCTGAATGAAATATTCCCGGGATTTGTAAACGACTCGAAAACAGCTCTTAAATATTTGGAAAAATCATAAATCATATCATACGCCAGGTCCGGATTGATTTTAGTAATAATCCTTATTGTAGCCAGTGTATTAAAAATGAAATGAGGGTTTATCTGACGGAGAAGGTTCTGCCTTTCCTTGGCTTCTATCTGCTCAGAGTTTGCACCTGATTTCATGCCATAAATTACTCCTGATACTTTACTCCCGATACTTAAGCAGCACAGTTCTGACATCTTCCAGGCTATATGGTTTGATAATATATCCGTTTATTTTGGCAGATAATATATCCGGCCTGTGTCTGTCAAGAGTATCCGCAGTTATAATAACAATCGGAATTCCATTGTCCTCCCTGTCTGACTTCCTTATCTCCCGTACTGCTTCCATACCGCTTTTTTCGGGCAGATTTATATCCATCAGAATCACATCATAGCGATTTTCTTCAGATTTGTTGAAAATTTCCATGACTTCATCCCCATCATACGCTTTATCAGCCTCAATACCCAGTATTTCAAGATACTTACATATAATATCCATGTTAGCCCTCTCATCCTCCGCTACTAAGACTCTCTTTGGCAATGTATATCCTCTTATACCTTCACTTATCTGTTTCTCTTCTTTTTCCGGCGGGGCATCTAAATCATAACGTATATCATCGCCATCCACATCAAGTTCTATTGTCACTTTGGTTCCATGTCCAGGTCTGGTATTAATTTTTATACTGCCGTTCATAAGCTCTACCAGCCTTTTTGTAATGGACATGCCAAGACCGTTCCCCTTTGCATCCTCTTTTCGGCCTTCCCTTGTAAACTCGTCCCATACACATGAAACAAACTCCTCTTCCATGCCGATTCCGGTATCTTCCACCTCAAGAAAAAGCTTTACCCTTTTCTCCTCCAGATACTTCTGTGCAATACGGCACAAAACCGTTCCGCCTTCATCCGTATATTTTATTGAATTGGAAATCAAATTGATGATAATCTGCTGAATAGCCGCTCTGTTCAGATACAGATACTGATATACTTTTTCACCAAAAAGAAACTGCAATTTGATGTTTTTCTCTGCTGCCGCCACTTCCAATATCCCGTTAATGGATTTAAACACTTCCTCAGGCGTTACTGCGTGCGCTTTTGTGACATCGGTGTCATTTTCAATACCAAAAATAAGCATTACACTGTCTACAAGATGAGCTAAATAGTCTGCCGCCAATATGGCATTGTTCAAATATTCATTATCTAAACAGCCTTCCCTCTTAATTATATCAAGATTTCCACAGATACTGTTTAGCGGTGTTTTTATCTCATGGGTGAGATATGCAGCATAATCCTGCAAAATTTTTTCATCTTCGCAGGACAAATTAATATTTTCTTTCAAGAACCTAAACATATTGAATTCCCAAAATAATATTGTTTGATAAGAATATTATAATGTACCAAAAAATGAATTCAAGTTTGAAAATACGGCTTTCCGTGCTAATTTTACTCGTTTTTTGACAAATTTCTTTTTACGAAATTTTCTTATAAATTTTATATATTTTTTTCGTCTAAAAGGTACATTTTTCGACAAAAACAATACTATATATTAAGAAAACAAATATATATAAAGGAGTAATTATGTATCTTTTCTTTACCCTGCTTCTTCTTATCATCATTTTCTTTTACTGTACCAGTTATTACCGCAGGAAAAAAATTATTAAGAAAATCTGCTGTATGTGCAGGAATGAAAAATACGAAATAATAGACAATCTGCTGGAGCCATTTGGATATGCGTACGTGCCCGCACAGGATATTTTCACCTCGCGCAGGAATGCATGGCAGAAAGACTTCGGTTACAGCGCCTTTTACGATAAGGCGGCTCCACATCTCGGCATAGTTATAAACAGTCTGCCTGTCTATTTTAATTATGACGGCAGGACATGGCTGATTGAATTCTGGAAAGGCCAATATGGCATTAATACGGGATGTGAAATCGGAGTTTACCGTGCCGACCGCATCTTAGATAAAAATGAACTGGATTATACCCTTTTTAAGAGTGTTGATGCCCACGATATGCCGGAGCTTTCTTTTTCATTATATAATGCCAAAAAAGATATGGAAATCGCACAGCTTTGCGGAAGGCATTGGTGGCTTACCGCCTTTAAGCCCGGTCTTTTCAGCATTCCATCCAATCTAAGTATCTGCTCATGCATCACTCTATATTCACACGAAATGGCTGCCGCTTTTGCCGATGCGCTTATAAAGCTCGGCTACTGTACAAATGAAGTTATCCTTCGCAGAAATACGGTCACCTTCACTTTTGAGGGCGGCAAACCCGTATACGGCATATTCCGCAAAATCATAACATCTGTTGCAATGCGTCTAAACCGGCTTGGATGCCAAATCTACCTGTTCATTACCAGACCATTTACGCTTTCTGTTGACAGAGTATTATTCCTGTATTATTATCTTCCTTTTATATTCCGCAGGATACTCAATATCAGGAAACACAAACTCGCGGGTGAAAAATAAATTTTTCACTCTGGCTAATAGAAAGGGATGGTTATTAATATGAGTTATTATTCACGGCTTAATAAATCCTTTGAGGGAGCTCTAAGGCTCCCTCTGAATCCCCTTAGTAAATATGTCCTGATAAGTGACTGCCACCGCGGCACCGGAAGCTCCAACGACAATTTTCTAAGGAATCAAAACCTATACTTTGCTGCCCTCCAATGCTACTATAGAAGCGGATATACCTATATTGAGCTGGGAGACGGGGATGAATTGTGGGAAAACTTAAAAATGGAACAGATTATAAAGACACACAGCGAAGTATTCTGCCTTCTTTCTAATTTTTACAAAAGAGGCCGCCTGTATATGTTATACGGAAATCATGATATGGCTAAAAAGGACGCCCATTTCACAGCCAAGAACCTTAGCAACTGGCCAAGCTGCGAAAACGACCCAACCCTTACGAAGCAGCCGCTTCTTCCGGATATTAAATTTTATGAAGGAATTATTCTGGAAAACACTTCTGCGCCTGAGGCTATGGATGTGTACCTCACTCATGGGCATCAGACAGATTTATTCAATTCGGATTGGTGGAAGGTTTCACGTTTCCTTGTAAGATATCTGTGGAAACCGCTGGAGAGATACGGCGTTCTTGACCCGACAAGCGCAGCCAAAAACTATACCAGACAAAACAGGACAGAACAACGTCTGAGCAACTGGGCAAAGCAGGAAAAGCATATTCTTATTACCGGTCATACGCACCGCCCCAAACTACTTGAGAGTGAGCCTTATTACTATAACAGCGGCTGCTGTATCCATCCAAGCTGTATAACATGTCTGGAAATTGAGCGTATGCATATCAGACTGGTAAAATGGAAGCTTGCTACCAGACAGGACATGAGCCTGTATGTGTCAAAGGAAGTTCTGGCAGGGCCAATACCGCTTTGGCAAAACGTCGCAAAATACTAAGAATCTATTCTTTCTATCTTAAATACATTCAATGTATCTACATCCGGACAGGCAAATACGGCACAGCCTTTCTCCTGTCCGGGTATTTCACCACCGTAACGTAATATATCAATATATGGAAATGCAACATGCATAGCCATTGGACAGAGATTGCCCCGCTGGGTGTCAAAATCAAAGCTGTCGCCGGGCTTATGGCCTCTGTGGCAGGGGGTGGGGCCTTTTCTCTCAATTAAAGTTATTTTGATTTTAGGACGGTTCATGGAATGTGGCTCCTTTCCAGAGGATTTATAGTAAATCAAGGCAGTTTTCAATGGGTATTCCTTTGTACTTATCTACATTGTCTTTATTTTTCACTATTAAAGTCTTTACGCTATCCATTGCGTACTGCGTACTTTCGTATATTCCGCAGCCATCCATGATTTTGCCTAGGAAGATGGCGGAAAATATGTCGCCGGTTCCGGGGAAACGGACGGGGACTTCTTCGAATGGGATTATGAATTCTTTGTTATTTAAGTGGTCATAGCCGACTACGCAGGTGCCTTGCGACTTTATTCTGGTGCTTGTCATAACAATTGACTTGACGCCAAGCCCTGTAAGTTTTTCTATTATAACAGAGGCTTCTTTTTCGTCAATTCCTTCATCCTTATATTCTACTCCTGCAAGATATACTGCCTCGGTATAGTTGGGTACGATATAGTCTGCGACGGAAATCAGATTTCTCATAAGTTCAACGGTTTTGTCCGTAATGCCGTTATAAAGTTTGCCGTCATCGCCCATTATAGGGTCTGAAAAAATCTTTACGCCTTTTTCGGACTGTTTTTTGCAGAAATCTGAGATTAGCTCCACTTGTTCTTTTGAAACAATGAAACCAGTTGAAACAGCATCAAACCCGAATCCTAACTCTTCCCAAATACCTATGCTGTTTCGCATATAGTCCGTAGTTTCATGAATATCAAACTTTCCGTAATCAAGGGTATTTGACACCAGTGCAGTGGGCAGGTTGAAAACCTGATACTTCATGTGTGAAAGTACCGGTATCATGGCTGAAAGCGCTACTTTCCCATAGCCTGCCATATCATTTATCAGTAAAATTTTGTTGTGCATATTAATACCATTCCTTTTCATAAGCCTGCAAGTTTGGACAACCATGAAAACGTTTTGCAGCAAACTTGCGGCTTCTACGTCTTATCAAAACGTCGCAAAATTAAATCCCACAGAATGTAAAGGTAAACGAAAGCTTTTGGGTTACATCAATTAAAAATTCCGGATGCACTAATGCTCCCCAGCTGTCATCTCCGCCAACGCCCATCTGCTGCATTGATACGCGCACTACCGTATAATGTACCTGTGGAAGTTCGTACGGATGTCTGGCATTTTCCAGCTCATGCGGCGTATACGGAAGTGCTGAGAAATTCATGTTTTCTCCGGTGAAAATAAGTCCTCTGCCCTTCCTGTCCATAACCTTGGCATACCTTACCCCGGTTTTATTGCCGCATTCCTGCGGATTCAGATACTGCGCCATATTGTCACTGACCAGATTCTTATAAATTCCCAATTTGGCGCCATTTTTGCGGTCTTCGTAAGTCTCCTGCGGTCCGTTTCCGTACCATTCAACATTATTATAGTCCGCATCACATTTAAAAATCATACCAAACTCCGGCATATCTTTAAGCTCTGTTACAGGGTCATAATTTAATGTAGTCTGAATACGTCCGTCTCCATACACGCGGTAAATCACCTGACACTCAGCGGCAGGGGATGTCTGGAGATTATAGGTGTATATAATTTCCACGCAGTCTTCTTTCTCTGCAACAATCGGATTATCATAGCAGATGCCACGCTCTGCTTTTCGCTCTTTTCCTGCTCCTTTTGCAGTCAGGTACAGGCTCGCAATCTTCCACTGTGCATATCTTGCAGGCATATTGTTACCCTCATCATTATCGATAGGGGCACGCCAGAAATTCGGTTTCACCATGGTAGATAAAAGTTCTTCTCCGGCATAACGATAGGAAACAAGACCGCCCTCTATAGAAAACAACGCCTCAAATTCCTCTCCGCGCACACCGAAATTGTATTTGCCGCGGATTAATGTATATGGTTTATTATTAGATATCTGTTTCGTCACTACATTGGCTACTACCGCCTGTCCAAACGCTACCTCATGTCCTGCTTTTGCCCACAGTATATCGTTTTTCAGACAAAAAGATATCGTTACAGCGTATTCGCCATCAATACCCGGGATTTCAAACGGTATATTATATTTATTTTTACTCTCCGGCGTAACGCAGATATCCAGAGACTTCTCCTCAATAGCAACGCCGTTTCTCAGTAATATTGCTTTTGCATCAAAAGTATCAGTATTAACAAAGAGATTTTTATTCCATACCTCAAACTCCTTATCGTTAACCTCAACTGCGATATTCTGATAGCAATACTTAACCTCCTGCATCTTCGGAGACGGACTTCTGTCACCGCCGTATACAATTCCGTTTCCACTGAAATTATAATCGCTTGGACGGTCGTCAAAATCTCCGCCGTATGCCTGAAATTCATTTCCGTAACGGTCTTTTTTATAAATTGACTGGTCTATATAGTCCCAGATAAATCCACCCTGATAACCGGAATTCTCCTTATCAGCAAGGTCCGTGTACTTATACAAAGCTCCACAAGAATTGCCCATGGCATGGGAA
Organism: uncultured Lachnospiraceae bacterium; assembly: GCA_947174705.1. Taxonomy (GTDB): domain Bacteria; phylum Bacillota; class Clostridia; order Lachnospirales; family Lachnospiraceae; genus UBA3282. Next base: position 33,319 of record CAMWKB010000005.1, on the reverse strand, counting down.
TACTCGCAGCACACAAAAGGCTTAGCGTCAGGGCTTTCAAGATACTCCTCGATTTCCCATACTTTCGGGTACATACGGCTTTCCATATCAGAGCTGTCATTGTATCTTCTGTCATTGAAAACGCCTTCATAATGGACAAGTCTTGTATCATCCAGTTTACGGAACAGCTCTGACATCTCCCAAATTGTCTTACCGCCATACGATTCGTTACCACAGGACCACATTAAAATTGAAGGATGATTCTTATCGCGCTGATAACATGAGTTTACGCGGTCGAACATCATATCCTTCCAGTTCTCTTTTTCATCCGGAAGCACATAATCTATACCCGCAAGCCCTCTTATGTATACGTCCCAAGTTCCATGTGTCTCCATATTACACTCTGCAATCATATAGAGGCCGTATTTATCACACAAATCATATATAGCCACATTATCCGGATAATGACAGGTTCTGATTGCATTTATATTATTCTGCTTCATTGTAACTATATCTTTTTCAAGCTCTTCGTAAGAAACATGACGTCCCGAAACCGCACTGAATTCATGGCGGTTTACGCCTTTGAATACAACCCGCTTACCGTTTAACAACATCCGGTTATTCTTCATCTCAAATTTGCGGAAACCTACTGACTGTTCTGTATAACCCTTGATTTTACCTTCAGCATCGATTACCCTGATTTCCAGTGAATAAAGCTCCGGTGCTTCTGCGCTCCACAACTTAGGAGAAACAACGTCTTCACTAATTTCTATCTCTTGTGACAAAGCTTTACTAAGTTCTATATTACATTCAAATATTATCGTTTTTTCATCTTTCAGTGTAAATCTTATAGTTCCGCTCTTGTCTCCGTTTCCATTTACGGCCACATTGTTTTCATTCGCAGCTCCGGCATTTCTATCTCCGGCGCTCACTTTTGCACATACATCTAAAACCGCCTTAGAAAAATCATCTCCTTCAAACAGCGTTTTAATCCGTATATCTTCCACATACACATTGGGAACAGCATAAAGATATACACTGCGGTAAATTCCCGAAAAGCGGAAGAAATCCTGATCTTCACACCAGCTTGAAGAGCTCCACTTATAGACCTGAACAGCAAGCTTGTTTTCTCCCTCTTTTAAAAACGGCGTAATATTAAAATCAGACGGAGTGAAACTATCCTCAGAATATCCCACATAGCTTCCATTCAACCACAGCGCCATGGCGCTTTCCACGCCCTGAAAAGATATGCGGATTTCATTTCCTTTCATCTCATCCGGCACTTCAAAATATTTGACATAGCTTGCAACCGGATTGAATCTCTCCGGAATATCCCCAGGCTTTATATCCTCCCTACCGTCCCATGGATATTGGAGATTGACATACTGAGGTTTGTCATAACCTTCCATCTGGATATGAGCAGGTACACGTATATCTGCCCAGCATTTACAGTCGTATTCTTCCTTTTCAAAACCTTTTACCGAAGAATCAAAATTAACGGCATATGAAAACTTCCAGATTCCGTCCAAAGATTTTCTGAGCGAAGTCTGACGAGTCATAAACTCTTCTTCATTCCTGTAAACCACATGTGCAGAATGTGCCGGAAGTACATTCTCTTTAAAAAATAACGGATTCTTTACTTGTTCATAATTAAATTTGCCCATAAACTTTCCCTCTCTTTTTTCATTTTATCAGCTTATCAGATATCAATGCTCATTATCAGGTCTTCCGGAATTCATGTCTGTGTACATGTCCAATAAGTTCACTGTTTCCGATGCCGGACGACCATACATATTACAACACTGCTTGGAAACCTCTTTGGCCTGACTGGCATTGTCATCCATGAGTACACTCATCCGAAACACTCCCTGTTTTGATTCACTATCCAGATGATTCATTATTTCCGCAATCATTTCCTCGTCATTCATAAAAATCCCCCATAAATCTATTTTATTATCGGGTTTCCGCCCCGTTTTATCCCAAATTTCTCACGCATTGCAACAAGTGCAGCTATCTGTTCTTCAGTAAATAAATTCTGTTTTCCTAAAATTTTATCTGTTATCATTAAAATATTAGCATAATATTCCATAGATTCCAATCTATAATATGCAGAATATGCATCTTCCGCCCAAGTTACCGCGCCGTGATTCGCAAGAAGTACCCCATTGTGCGTATGACAATACGGTGCAATAACCTCCGGCACCTCTTTAGAACCAAGTTCCGCATACGGTGCAACAGGCACGTCACCAAGCGTAATGATTGCCTCGGCAAGTACCGGTGTATCAAGCGGTATACCGGCAATGGCAAAGCATGTACAAATAGGCGGATGTGCATGACAGACCGCCTGTATATCCGGATTTTCCCGATATGCCCGAAGATGCATCTTAAGCTCTGAAGACGGTTTATAAGTCCCCTCTAAAATATTTCCGTCCAAATCCACCTTAACCAGCATTTTTTTCTTCATAAATCCCTTCGATACCCCTGTGGGAGTTGCCCATACTTCATTATCTCCGGTCTTTATTGATATATTACCGTCATTAGCGGCTACGAAATTACGTACATACATGCGCTGTCCGATGTCTATTATTGCTTTCTTTGCCTGTTTTTCTGTCATGTAGTTCATATTATCTGTTTATACCCTTTCTGAAAAAGTCAAATCACTTATTTTTAAAAATTTCTTTCAACGACTCCGTATAAGGCGCTCTCGCAATTCCATATTCTGTGACAATTCCTGAAATCAAGTCGTGGTCGGTTACGTCGAAGGCAGGGTTGAACACTTTGACTCCTTCCGGGGCCATGCGTTCTTTGTACCACATTTCTGTCACTTCGTGGTCGGGTCGCTGTTCTATCGTAATATCCGCGCCGGTAGGAGTATTCATATCTATCGTGGAAGTCGGCGCACAGACATAGAACGGCACGTTGTAGCGTTTCGCCACTGTTGCGACAACAGAAGTTCCTATTTTATTTGCCACATCACCATTTGCCGCCACTCTGTCACAGCCTACAAATACGGCGTTTACCCAACCATTTCTCATAACGGTGGCGGACATATTATCACAGATTAAGGTTACGTCCACACCGGCTGAGTGAAGTTCATAAGCAGTCAGTCTGGCCCCTTGTAAAAGCGGTCTGGTTTCGTCTGCAAAAACCCGGAAATTATATCCTCTCTCCAGTCCCAGATAAATAGGTGCAGTCGCAGTTCCGTACTTACAGGTTGCAAGTTGACCTGCGTTGCAGTGTGTCAAAATCCCATCGCCTTTTTTTAAAAGACTAAGACCGTATTCGCCAATCGACTTGCATACCTGAATGTCTTCTTCCTTAATCAGAATAGCTTCCTTCTTTAAAAGTTCCTTGATTTCAGCAACCGTCTTATCCCTGTTTGCCACGCAGACCTGCTCCATACGGTTCAGCGCCCATGATAAATTAACCGCAGTCGGTCTGGATGAGTTCAGATACTCCTTCTGCTTACAAAATTCCTGATAAAAAGTCTCATAATCATCAGTCTCTATTTTTTTTGCCAGCAAATATATGCCAACTGCCGCTGCCACACCAATCGCCGGCGCACCACGCACCTTTAACAAATAAATGGCATCCCAGATTTCTTCTGCGGTCTTTAGATTGACTATCTCGGTCATTGACGGAAGTTTGGTCTGGTCGATTATTACCAAGGCGTTGTTTTCATCATCAAGTTCTACTGTTTCATAGTCTAAAATACTCTTATTCATTTATTTTAAATCCTTTCATGTTTACACAACTATTATATCTACAAACTCCGCCCCTGCCGCCCGGCATAAATCTCCCGGCTTCAACTCTATCTGTGATCCTATTCTTCCTCCGCTCACAATAATCTTATCAAGAAGCTTCGCTGACTCATCAATTCGCGTTACATATCTCTTTTTCATTCCGATAGCAGTACAACCTCCCCTGATATAACCTGTTACCTCATTAATATCCTTAACATGAATCATGCTTAGCGACTTCTCTCCCACCGTCTTTGCCGCCTTCTTTAAATCCAGTTCTTTTGCAATCGGAATGACAAAAACAAAGTAATTTTTGCTGTTTCCCACAGTCACAAGCGTCTTATAAACTTTTTCATGCGGAAGCTCCAACATATCCGCAATCTGCAGTGCATCAATAAACTCTTCACATTCGTAAGTATAATGTGTATACTCTATTTTTTCCCTATCCAGAATACGCATTGCATTGGTTTTTATATCTTTACTCTTAGACATTTTATTGACCTTTCTGTTCTAAAATGAAAAGGAAAAAACATTACAGACAGCAACTAAAACGCTGCTGTCTGTAATGAAAACACCTATCTAAAACACGAATTATTTTGCTGCAATCTCTGCCTTAAGACTTTCGGTAAGCTTAGGTACAATCTTATTCAGATCGCCTACAATACCATAGTCAGCTACATCAAATATAGGCGCATCGGCATCCTTATTAATTGCAATGATAATATCAGATTCTTCCATACCGGCTACATGCTGAATTGCTCCGGAGATACCGATTGCAAAATACACGTTAGGACGTACGGTTTTACCTGTCTGGCCAACCTGTAAATCCTTAGGCTTCCATCCGGCGTCAACTACTGCACGAGAACAGCTTACCGTTCCGCCAAGTACTGCTGCAAGGTCTTCCAAAATTTTGAAGTTCTCCGGGCTGCCTACGCCACGTCCACCGGATACCAGAATCTTAGCATCCATAATATCTACGGTATCTGTAACCGCCTTAACAACATCCAGAATTTCTACATACTTATTGTCAGGTGTAAAGCCCGGGTTAAACTCTTCAACTACTGCTTTAGCGCCCTTAATAGGCTGAATCTTCTGCATAACGCCTGCACGTACCGTAGCCATCTGAGGACGATTATCAGGGCAGGCAATTGTAGCGATTGTATTTCCGCCAAATGCAGGACGTGTCATAAGAAGCTGATTGTGCTTCTGTTCCTGTCCGGGAATTGCCTGAAGCGGGAAATCTCCGATTTCAAGAACCGTACAGTCTGCAGTCAGACCTGTAGCAACTCTTGCGGAAACCCTCGGTCCTAAATCCCTTCCGATTGCGGTTGCGCCAACAAGCACGATTTCCGGTTTATATTTATTAATTACCTCAGCTAATGCGTGTGCATAAGGCTCTGTTCTGTAAACTTTAAGTTCAGGGTCATCTACCACGATAACCTTGTCAGCGCCGTACTCTGCAAGATTATCTGCAAGCCCTTTAACATCAGAACCTAAAAGTACTGCCGTTACATCTGTATTTAAATCTTTTGCAAGGTCTTTGGCTTTTCCAAGCAGTTCAAATGCGATGCTGCTGATTTCATTATCTACCTGCTGCGCAAAGACATATACTCCCTTGTATTCTTCTAAATTCATTTATTATACTCCTCCATTCTTACTCAACCTGTGAATTTGGGTGTAAGTATCAATTAAATAACATGCTTTACTTTTAACTTGTCAACAATGTAGCTTACTGATTCATCAGGATCAAGGGTTACCTTTTCTCCGGCTCCTTTTCTTACCTTATCAGATGCTTTGGCAATCTTGGTAGGAGAACCTTTCAAACCTAAGTTAGAATCATCAACATCTTTAAGATCAGCCCTGCCCCATACGGTAATCTCTTTCTGGTATGCGTCAAAGATTCCGCCCGGAGTCATGTAACGAGGCTCATTTAATTCAGAAAGCGCTGTAATAAGACATGGCATTTTAGCCTTTACCACATGGTATCTGTCTTCATACTGACGCTCAACAACTACGCTGTCACCGTCAATCTTAATATTCTGTGCATAAGAAATGACAGGAATGTCAAGATGCTCGGAAATCTGAGGTCCTACCTGTGCGGTATCGCCGTCGATAGCCTGACGTCCTGTAATGATCAAATCATACTCAAGGTTTCTGATTGCACCTGCAATCGTTGTAGAAGTTGCCCATGTGTCAGCACCGCCAAGAACTCTGTCAGTTACCAAAATACCATTATCAGCGCCCATTGCCATAGCCTCACGAAGAACTTCTTCTGCTTTAGGAAGACCCATTGTTACAACCGTAACTTCTGCGCCATATTCATCTTTCAATCTAAGTGCAGCTTCAAGTCCTGCTTTATCATCAGGATTCATGATCGCAAGCATTGCACCTCTGTCTAATGTACCGTCGGGATTGAATTTTACGCCACCCTTTGTATCGGGTACCTGTTTAATACAAACAACGATTTTCATCGAACTTATCTCCTTTTTCCTTTATTTATTTCAAAAGATTGCTTGATATAACCATACGCTGAACCTCGCTGGTTCCTTCGTAGATTTCCGTAATCTTAGCATCGCGCATCATACGCTCAACATCATATTCTTTGATATAACCGTAACCACCGTGTAACTGAACAGCTTTGGTTGTTACTTCCATAGCAACCTCAGCAGCATACAGTTTAGCCATTGCAGCTTCAACAGAGTAAGAAACCTTAGGATTCTTAGCATATTCTGCTTTCTTCATAGCTGCTTGGTATACTAACAGCTGTGCAGCCTGAACCTTTGTTGCCATATCAGCTAACTGGAACTGGGTGTTCTGGAATGCGCCGATAGAACGACCGAACTGCTTTCTTTCTTTTACATAGTTAATGGTTGTCTCCAATGCGCCCTCTGCAAGACCAAGCGCCTGTGCAGCGATACCGATACGTCCGCCGTCAAGTGTATGCATAGCGATATTGAAGCCTTTGCCTTTCTGTCCTAATAAGTTATCTTTCGGGATACGGCAATCTGTAAAGATAAGCTCATAAGTAGAAGAACCACAGATACCCATCTTATTTTCTTTGGTTCCGAATGTAAAGCCCGGTGTGCCTTTCTCTACGATAAACGCAGAAATTTCTTTGCTGAGCTTGCCGCGTTTCTCAACGGTTCCCGTAATTGCAAAAATAACATATACATCTGCCTCTTTACCGTTTGTGATGAAGCATTTGGAGCCGTTCAGTACCCACTCGTCTCCATCTAATACAGCTTTGGTCTGCTGACCCTGTGCATCTGTACCTGCACCGGGCTCTGTTAAACCAAAAGCACCTAACTTCTCACCTTTTGCAAGGGGAACCAGATATTTCTGTTTCTGCTCTTCCGTACCATAGGTCTGAATCGGGTCACAGCAGAGTGATGTATGTGCAGATACAATAACACCTGTTGTTCCACATACTTTGGAAAGTTCCTCAACACACATAACGTATGTTAAAGGATCGCATCCCTGTCCGCCGTACTCCTTCGGTACAGGAATTCCAAGAAAACCTAATTTTGCCATTTTGTCAACAGTCTCTCTTGGGAAACGATGATTTTCATCTATCTCCTGTGCGAGAGGTTTTGCTTCGTTCTCAGCGAAATCTTTAAAAAGAGTTCTCGCCATTTCATGTTCTTTGCTTAACATAAAATCCATGATTTCTTATTCCTCCATGATTATTTTATTTTGAGTAGTCATAAAAACCTATTCCGGTCTTGCAGCCTAACTTGCCTGCACGTACCATTTTTCTAAGAAGCGGAGCCGGACGATACTTCGGATCGCCTGTCTCGGAATAGATAACTTCCATAATTGCAAGTACGATATCCAGACCCACGTAATCACCTAACTGCAAAGGTCCCATCGGATGATTTGCACCAAGTCTCATAGCAGCGTCGATATCCTCTACGCTTGCTACTCCTGCTTCCAATACGCAGATTCCTTCGTTGATCATAGGAATCAAAATTCTGTTTACAACAAAACCTGCTGCCTCGTTTACTTCAACAGGAGTCTTGCCGATTTCTTCGGAAATAGATTTAACTTTATTAAACAACTCGTCTGTTGTATTCTCACCGCGGATAATCTCAACCAGCTTCATAACAGGTGCAGGATTAAAGAAGTGCATACCTATTACCGGTCTGTCAAGGCCTGCGGAAATCTCTGTAATAGAAAGAGATGATGTATTTGTTGCAAAAAGACAGTCTTTTTTACAGATGTCCTGTAACTCCTTAAAGGTCTGCTTCTTAATATCCATTACCTCAAGTGCAGCTTCTACGATCAGATCACAATCCGTACATATTGTCTTAACTCCGGTCGTAATCTTAGAAAGAATCTTATCTGCATCTTCCTGCGACATTTTTCCTTTTGCAACACGTTTCTCAAAACCTTTTGCAATTTTGTTCTTACCGTTTGCCGCAAACTCTTCGTTGATATCACAAAGAAATACTTCGTATCCTTCTGTCTGCGCAAAAGCCTGTGCGATACCGGAACCCATTGTTCCTGCGCCTATAATACCTACTTTCATCTTGGAACCTCCTGATTTATTTTTTATATAATTTATATTTTATTCAAAAAAATCTTAGCAATTTTTAAACGGCTCTTTCACCTTTTCTTTATTCTTATCTAAGAAAAATGCCATTCCGTATTTCTGGTCTTCTGTCTCAAAGCAATCGCCGAACAACTTCTCTTCAATTACGATTGCTTCATCCATAGAAACCTCAAGTCCGTCATTAATTGCTTTCTTGCAGTTGCGTACGGCAATAGGTGCGTTCTTGGCAATGCCTGCTGCCATCTTCTCTGCTGCCGCCATCAGTTCTTCTTGCGGATATACGGCATTTACAAGACCGATTCTAAGAGCCTCGTCAGCCTTAATATTTCTTGCAGTATAAATCATCTGCTTAGCCATACCCGGTCCGACAAGTCTTGCCAGTCTCTGTGTACCGCCAAATCCCGGCGTGATGCCAAGACCTACCTCAGGCTGTCCGAATACTGCATTATCGGAACAGATTCTTATATCACAGCTCATGGAAATCTCACAGCCGCCGCCAAGTGCAAAGCCGTTTACCGCTGCAATAACAGGAATAGGGAAGGTTTCCAATTTACGGAATACATCGTTTCCTTTCTTACCAAAAGCCTCTCCCTCTGCTTTGGTTAATGTACTCATTTCACCAATATCAGCTCCGGCTACGAAAGACTTCTGTCCTGCACCTGTTAAAATAAGGCATCTTACATTATCTAAATCAACTGCATCCAAAGTCTGGTCTAATTCTTCAAGAACGGTAGAATTCAAAGCATTAAGGGCTTTTTCGCGATTGATTGTAATCGTTCCTACCTGTCCCTTTACCTCATATAATACAAACTCCATTGTGTCAGCCTCCTATATACTTAATCTCTTTCTACGATAGTAGCGCAGCCCATACCACCGCCGATACACAAAGTAGCAAGACCTTTCTTAGCGTCGCGTTTCTGCATCTCGTGAAGCAGGGTAACAAGGATACGGCAGCCTGAAGCTCCTACCGGATGGCCGAGTGCGATTGCACCGCCGTTTACATTAAGTACATCATTGCTGAAACCAAGGTCTTTCTGGACAGCAAGTGACTGTGCAGCAAATGCCTCGTTAGCTTCGATTAAATCAAAGTCATCTATCTTCATTCCAGCCTTAGCCATTGCCTTCTGGGTAGCCGGCACAGGACCTACACCCATGATGGAAGGATCTACGCCGCCAAGTGCGCCTGCAACAAAGGTTGCCATAGGTTTTACGCCTAACTCTTTAGCTTTCTCTTCGCTCATAACAACAATTGCAGCTGCACCGTCATTGATACCTGATGAGTTAGCTGCCGTAACAATTCCGCCGTCAGGCTTGAAAGCCGGACGTAATTTGGAAATGCTCTCTGCAGTAACGCCTGCACGAGGGCCTTCATCCGTATCAACGATAACGGTTTCTTTTTTCTTCTTTACCTCTACAGGTACAATCTCATCTTTGAATCTGCCTTCTTCTCTTGCCTTCTCACATTTCTGCTGTGACCATGCTGCAAATTCATCAAGCTGCTCTCTTGTAAGACCATATTTCTCGGCAACATTCTCTGCCGTAATTCCCATATGATAATTATTGAAAGCATCCCATAATGCATCATTTACCATTGTATCTACTAAAGTCGCATTGTTCATTCTGTAACCATAACGACCCTGCATTGCCGCATAAGGAGCCATAGACATATTTTCCATACCACCGGCAACAACAACATCAGCATCGCCTGCCATAATCATCTGTGCTGCCATATTTACACAATTAAGACCGGAACCGCAAACTACATTGACCGTAACTGCCGGTGTAGTAATCGGTATGCCTGCTTTAATAGATGACTGGCGTGCCACATTCTGTCCTAAGCCTGCCTGAATTACACAGCCCATATATACATGGTCTACAGCATCTGCCGGAACACCAGCTCTGTTTAATGCTTCCTTAATAACGATAGAACCAAGAACCGGTGCCGGAGTTGTACTGAGAGCACCACCCATTGTTCCGATCGCAGTACGGCATGCGCCTGCCAAAACTACTTTTTTTGCCATTTTTTTCTCCTCCATTCGAATAAACAAGACTTTTTTTCTAAGTTTTCAATGATTGTTATTTTTTTATCATTGTCTACCGCACCTATTGTATCATAGGAATTTAGTTTTTGCAATGAATGAGCAGATTTTTAAAAAAATTTAATTATTTATGTTCATTTTAAGCAAAAAGCCGCTCAGTATCTGACACCGAACGGCTTTACTTAATATTCTGACTATATAATGAGCGGCATAGCACCTATAAATCTATATCTCAAATTTTTCCATTAATTGTACCATAGTCTCCACCTGGCCCTTCTGCTCCTCACTGACAGCTGCTGTCTCCTCGGATGTTGCCGAGTTATTATCGACAGCAGAAGAAACCTGTGATACATTTTCATTCAACTCCTGCATGCGCTGCGTATCTTTCTTCAGTATCTGCTCTATCTGGCCCATCTTCTCCACAGCCTCTTTTGTATCGGCCATTACCTCGTTCATGTTGGCTTCTGTTTCTTCCGCAATTAAAATACTCTTGTTCATTACCGCAACAGTCGTTTCAATCAGCTCAGTTGTCCTGCCGGCCGCATTCGCCGATTCATTCGCCAGATTTTTGACCTGTTCCGCTACGACAGCAAAACCTCTTCCGGCCTCACCCGCTCTTGCTGCTTCAATCGCCGCATTAAGAGCTAAAAGGTTCGTCTGGGATGCAATATCCTCTATAGCTCCTATAATCGTACTGATCTGCTCCGAACATCTTCCGATTTCCTGAATCGCGGTTTTCAATTCCTGCAGTTTCTCGTTGCCTTTTTCCAATGTCACGCCCGCTTCTGAGGACATTCTTGCAGATTCCTCCGCCTCATGTGCGTTATGTTCCATACTCTTGGTCATATCGTCAAACGCAAGCATAAGTTCAGATACCTGACCGGCTTGCAATGTACAATTTTCTGCCAAATCCTGTGCGGCATATGCCAACTGCTCCGAACCGCTGTCAATTTGACTTGAGACAATACGGATTGTTTTAATTGTTTCCCGCATCTTCTCGCCAATCTGCACGAAGGATTCTTTGATTGTTACAAATTCACCCACATATTCCTGTTTAATCTCAATCTGGTAATTTCCATTTCCCATCTTTTCAAGTGTCTGGGTAATCTCTTTTATCATGGCAAGCAGATTTCTCTTCATAAAGGCGATTGCAGAAACCATCTTTCCTACTTCGCTCTCATCCTCCTCCATGTCAAGGTCTACATGGAATTCACCGCCCGCAAGCACCGCCATCTGATCCGACACCTTCTGGATTGGCTCCAAAAGTTCCTTCTCCGAAAACTTAATCGTCTTGATAAACTCTTTTACCACATACAGAAATGATAGTGCAAACAGGAACTCAAAAATGTACTGCATAACTTTGACCCCTGCCTGCCTTTTGTCCTTCCTGTCTAATATAGCAAGGATTGTATCATCCGTCTGCTGACTGATTTGGTCAACCGTATCTCCATATTCTGTACTGAACACACATTCCTGTGCAGCCGCCAAATCACCCGCCTGTACATGCTCTATTGCTTCCTCTTCTAACGGGACAAGCTGATTAGACATTGTGGCAATCTGGTTCAGGCTCGTCCATTCACTTTCCTTTAGATCACATTTCTCTAAAGTCTCCAGTGCCTGTTCCCTGTTTTTGTCTTCATTTAATTCCTTCATATAACCGTCATAATATTTCTGTTCACCCGTAACAGCATAAGACTGTATATTATAGGTCAACGTTTTAGACGCGATCCTATACTGATTCAGCGCAACGGTTGTGTTGATCTGTGCGCTATGTATGCTTGACATAGCCATGTTAAACAAGATGAATCCAACCAATAGCACAACTCCTATCACCACTGACACTACTGCCTGATGCACCAGCTTTTTTAACTGCGCCGCCTGACTCTTTGTTTCTGATACCTCACTCTTTTTTGTCCCCATAATCCCTCTCCTAATAAAACAAATTTAATAACTTTTTATAAGCTTCATAAAAAGTTAACTTAATAAAAAGTATAGCTGAATCAGGGCGCATTTTCAATAACTGTTTTTATTTTTCAGTTCACTCTCTCATACTCCTCTACCGCAGGATCCTTCATATCATATACCCGCTTCCATTCCTTCGTTTCTTCATCCTTTACGGTCTCGCTGCGGTTCCTATACAAGAATTTCGTCAACTCATAGCAGTCTATCCAGATTTCATTATTACTTTCTTTCTGGGATTCATCAAAAATCAGTTCAAGTCCCCAGTGAAGGTGTACCACCTCAATATTATTGACATTCTCTTTAGTGCTGTAGCCTGTATGCCCCATGTAACCGATAACATCTCCCGCGGTAACCACGCTACCTACCTCAAGTGCTTTATTATACGGAAAATTCTGTCTAAGATGCGCATAATAGTAATATCTTTTCTTATCTAAGCTGCGTATGCCGATACGCCACCCACCATACTGATTCCAGCCAAGCGCCTCTACGTAACCAGACTCAATGGCAATGATCGGCGTGCCAATCTGTATAAAAAATCAATGTGGTTATTAAAAACATGCGCCGCGAGGCACACCATAAAAAGGCATGATGTCTATCACTGCCTTTCTTTGTATAACTGATTAAGTTATTTTATAACAGATATAAATAATGTAAGCGTTTAATTTCAGGGGGTACACAAAATTTCCCGGAATCCAATTGCCAGAATTCCGATACGTTAATATTTTACTCTGTTTTTATTGCAAAGCAACATTTTTCTGTTAACCTATTAATCACTTTTGGATACTGTTTTATATTTTTTGCTTAGCTGTTCTTGAGTTGACTACATTTCCTGCACAGAAATGAGTATTCTTCTGTGACACGAAGAAGCAGACTTGCGAGTCCACTACTCACAAGTCTGCTTCTTTAACTTAATTCTCCTCCATGATGTCCTCCATTGAATTCCCCAAGTATATTTATAAATATTATTTCCACTTTCCTAATTCTATCACTTATATATTATTTGTCAAATTCCCATTCTATTTTATAGCTATGCAACAACTCTGGATTACATTTTTGATATTCAAATACGTCTAAATTCCCAACATGCTTCACTTCTATAGGAACCTTATTTCCTATAACTACATTTCCAGAAGGATCCACATATTCTACAAAATATACTCGCTTTATCATCCCTTTAGGAACAGTAACTATCAACTCCAACATTTTAACTGGATCTACAATATGCTGAGTTAATCTTGGAATCATTTCCTGATTTTCATCAGTAACTTCGTGCCTTACTATATAATGCACTTCATCGCCTTTAACCTTTTCCTCTTCAAAAATAACATCATAAATTTGTGGTGGAAATACTCGTCCGCTCCAGTCGATTGAATACTTGTCTTTAAATTCATCATCTATATAGGTTCCTTTATACCCAGTTCCCGTCCATACAAATTCTTTTCTAAGATGCTTCATCTTTTCGCACATGACTGTAAAATTCAAATCTCTAATACACTTAATATTTACTCTATCTTCAAAAAATAACTCTATTTTTAATTTTTCATATTTAATCTGTGGCTTAGGTTGGTTCTTTCTTTTTGCAAGAATTGCTATACTTAGAATTATTGAAATTATACTAATTATTACAAATATAACTAATATTATCCAAATCCATAAAGGAACTGACTGTGCTTCGCCTTGGATAAAAATTATAATCGCTGAAATAATTGGTATTAACGCCGCAAATATTATTGATACTACATAAAAAATCAGAGCGTAAATTGAATTAGAAAGTACATTAATAGCTACAGTTTTTAATTCTTTCATGGCTACCTCCAAACACAGAAATTATATATTAAATTTTTACATATATCTACAAAATGTCAAAATTTACTCAAATTCTGTCAAAATTTGTTATATTTATATAAAACATCTGTCAAAGAGATAAAATAACTGTAGTTTATATTTATTTCAATGGCAAAGACCATTATAAACAAATTGCGTCCTTGCCAAATAAAATCTGCATTGTTACATAATTAAAATTCAACTATTTTGTAATTTCTCATATGTCTTAGGACCTACAATCCCATCAACTACTAATCCATTATCAGCCTGAAATACTTTTACTGCTGCCAGTGTCTTATTTCCGTAGATACCATCTACTGACCCTACATTGTAGCCTTTTGCGTTAAGCTGCTGCTGTAAATATGTAACATCCGCACCTCTGCTGCCATATCTAACAGTTGCTCTTGCAACAGTTCCGTTTGAACTCTTCCCTGTCATAACACTATCATATTGAGTAAGATTGTATTTATTGATAATGCTCATTATCGTGGTTACATATGCAGGATCGGTTGCATAACCACCATTTTTAATTGCTGTAATACAAGCCCTAGCGTCTGTCTGATTTAGGCATCCTTTGTATCGGGAACATGATGCAAGCATATCAAAATAATCTTCTATAGCATCGTTTATGCTGTCATATGCCCGAAACATATCTGTAATATTGACATATGTCTTACCGTCGTAGCACTCCTTTGTCTGTGTGGAATATGCCTTGTCTTTCCACGCCTGCCCGAAATGTACCTTACTTTTCCCGACTTTGATGCCGAGAAGTGCATTCGCATTTTTCATTTTAAGGCTTGTCCCATATGCACTCTCACAACAGCACTGGGCAATACATACAGACGGAAGCGACCATTCACTCCGTCCGGAAGCTTTTGCCTGTGCTATAGGTGCTATTTTATTGATAAATGCCTTTACTTGTGCCTGTGTTGCCATATTGTATTAACCTCCCTCTATTCCCAGTCTTTCATATGTACGGACGCTTTATTAATTGCCTGCATGGGTAAAATGACTGCTGCCATTAATAAAGCCATGCCGCCAATAGATTTTATTAACCGCATACTATCTTCCCCCTAATTGTATGACTGCCTGCTTTACTTTGTCATATCCAACCATAGCTCCTATCCAGTTTGCTATGCCCATTAAGGCAAGATATACGCTGTTCAGAGCGTTAAAAGGCACACTGTAATTTACATAGTATATGGCGGTACCGCCACAACCTACGATCAGCGCCACAATAAGCACCACTATATTAGACGCATATCTTACCTTTTGATCGTCTAAAAATTTCTTAGCCGCTTCCGTCGCTAAAGCAGTTATAGTTGCAAATACTGTTAATAATAATAAAAATGTTGTTACTGTCATAATTCCTCTCCTTCCAGTTGCACCGGTGCAACTTCACATTCTTTTTCTGTTTCATCGTTCATATACTGCTCCTGTGTAATTGGCTTGCTAAATTTTAGTTCATTCTTCTGGAAGATATTTTCTACTGTTTTAGTAAAGCCATATACAATGATTGGAGCGATTATCTCTGTTATGATTGTTGAACTGACACCCTCTACAACCTGTGCATGTTCACTCCATGCCAACACGTATGACATAGATACACATATCATTCCATGAAGTATTACTATGCTTATCAGTAATTTAAAAAACTTACCTTTTTTCGGTTTTGATGCTGCTATGTAATATTCACACCTTTTACAGAGAGTGTATCTTAATCTTTTTCCTCTCACTTCTATCCCCCTATCAGTCTTGTATTACTTCTATTCACCTACTATAAAAGCGTAATTACAGCGCCGATAACTATGCCTACAACAGCGCTGATTATTGATGTAATAATCGTCATTTTAATTTGTTTATAGTCTTTCGCCTGTTCTTTTTCCGGCGCGTTTTTCACTTCATCAATTCGACTGTTTTGTTCATCAATCCGTTTTCCCTGCTTCTCAATCAGATTGCCCTGCCGTTCGATCGCCACAAGCATATTTTCCATATTTACTGCCATACGCTCCACAGATACCGTTAAATTATGTATTTCCTTGACGTTTTCTTCCAGTTCGTCAATCCTATGGTTCTGCCGCCTATCCTCCTCCGCAAGACGTCGATTTTCAGCTTCCATGCGCCGGGCAAATTCATTATGTTCCTGCCTTGAAATGTAATCTCCATCCATTTCTGTTCTACCTCCTTATCTAAGCTCTACGCTGACAATATTAGCTGATATACGCTCTATTACATAAAAAGTATCAAATCCTCTTTCGGGTGCAAGTGTAGCAATTCCACCCTGCCCACATTTGCAGAAATGGTCCGGAAGACATGTGCCGTCATCGCGTACCGGTATAACTCCCACCATACCAACATAATCCCACTCTTTACGGTCTTTTCTCTCTATGTATACATTCTGCAGGCTTGGATCATAGCCATCAGCTAATTTCATTCTTGCATTAGGAATAATCTTTCCGGTTTCAACCATTATTGGCTCATGAGTCTCTTCGTTAAACATGGGATTGCCTTTATCATCTGTCTGCTGTATCATTTCCTGAACATCTTCCATAACAATGCGGTTAAACTCATCACGCTCATATCGCCAATAATAATCTTCGTCTGCGTTACCTACAATCGAAGGGTTTCCAGAAGTAATTCCTGCAATATAGTCACCTTCGTTGGCTTTATATAATAATCCATTCTTGATAGTAACCATATAGCCAACCCTGTCTTCGTTGTCCGGATTGCCATCTGACCATTCTTTGATGAACTCAGCATAATCGGCTCCGCTAGAATTGTATGACCGCGTTCCTTTCACATAGCCATCGTAGGTAACACGTAGTGCATTAGATAATGCAGAGCTACCCGTTCCGTTTCCTAATACAAACAAATCACCAACTTGAGTATTATTTGCTCCACCATTCGTCATTTCTTTGTTATACTTTCCGCTTGCATGGGAAGCGAAATTTGAAGCAGTTGAATAATATCCCTCTGCATGTGAATTATCTCCGCTTGCAGTTGTAGCATGCCCCTCTGCATGTGAAGCACCTGCGCTTGCAATTGCATTATATCCCTCTGCATGTGATTCATTTCCACTTGCAACTGTAGTATACCCCTCTGAATGTGAACAAATTCCCCTTGCAGTTGTATAATGTCCTTCTGCATGTGAAGTACTTGCGCTTGCAGTTACTTCATATCCACCTGCAAAACTATAATTACCAACATCAGTACCGCCTTTTCTTCCAACGCTTATTGTAGTATCACCATATTTACTCTTGTCAGCAAAAATATTCTTAAATGCAGCTATGGCTTTCTTGTGATAAGCATTGAGTTTTCTCCCTGTTATAATACTCATATCACTTCTCTCCTTTCCCTACTCCGTATAAGTACCATTTATTATTTTATCTATATCCGCGTCTGTAATTTCATTAAAATCAAACTCGCCTGGTATATTGGCTGTAAGAGTATCTATTAATTCTTTAAGAATTCTGCCCTGATTAGCCGATAGTGCTTTATTAGCTGCGGTGGATGTAAGATTATCAATAATATCAGACACATTTACTTTATTTGTAGTTACGTTTTCAATAAGCGTTCGATTGGACTTTATATAGGCAACAATTTCACTCAACTGGTCAAGAGTTGTATCATCACAGTCTGCCAATGCGTTCAGGCGCGTAGTAAGTTCCGTGACAAGATTACGGATATCATCATGGGCAGAAACGGATGTATTATGGTTGGATACTGCGGAGTTTGCTTCGTTTTGCTGGACCGCCATAAGGGCTTTTACTTTTTTTGAAATACTTTTTGCAAACTCTTCCAAGTCTTTCAAATAAATTAACTTCACGATTCATCACCACCTTCATCTTCAAACGCATTATTTACTACATCTTCTATTTCCGCACTCGTAACCCTGCTGTATACATCTGGTTCAATGCCTCCCTCAGTGTCTTCTGTGTACGTACCGGCTACAATGGCGTCAATCTCTTCGTCGCTTATTTCCCGCAGGGCGGTCTTAATGCTGTTGATCTGGTTCTGCAGGTTTCCGGCTGTATCTTCATCAAGCTGTTGTTTCAAGTTTTCTAACCAGGTAATAAAATTATTTGCCCAGCTTTCAGTATTTTCCGTGTACCAATTGTTAAGATTAGCCAAAAACTCATTGAGATACCCTTCCATATCGCTTGTATATTTTCCGTATTGTGTAAGGATATCTGCTTTATACTTTGCAAAAAAATCATTAAACTGTTTTGTGAGTACGCTTGCATCTATCTCTTCTATTGTGCCCTTTACAATACCGCAGACAGAACTGTTAAAACGCTGATCCATAATGTCCTTTGTCTGTATGCTCGTTACCCCTTTAGCTACATAAACATCTGCCAACGCCAGTTCCCATATTTCGGCATTACGCGTTAAAGCTACTGCCGCCGGATTCGCAGACGGCACGCCCTTAAGCACGTCTATATAAATGTCACGCAGCACTAAGTCCCAGCGCACTACCACTCTATCTACCCTATTTTGTCCCCCCTCTGCCATATCCAGCGTTACGCCCAAACTTTTTGGGTTTCTAAATCCATACCCGTTTATAAGGGCATACCCCTTGTTTACCCTTATTTCCATGCCGCTATATGCCACTACTTGCAACCCTTCACTTGGATTTGGAAATACTCCGGTTGTCAAAAACATGGCAAAATACCACGCCCAGTCCTCGGCTTTGTATTCCCTGTCATATTCGCCGTCTACCTTTATGGCGTCAAATGGTAAGCTGTCTGCCATTCCCTCTACCTCACTTTCTTTATCTGTTCCACCAACGTCGGCAGGCTGTCCCCAAAAGTAGCCTCTATGGTTTCCTCGCCTTTTTGGTATATTTCCATCACTTCCGTTATACGCGCGTCTATCCGTATCCCCCACTTTTTCTCTTTGCAAGTGATACGGTAGCCTAAATCAAAGTCTCTCTTGAATTTCAAATTAGAATTTGTGTTTATAGTACTCACAAAATTTATTGTTTTTCCGTAGCTTTCCAACTCTGCACCGCCTCTTGTCCGCAGCATAGCCAGATAAGTATCAAGTGGTATTTTTACCTCTGTTTCTCCGTTCTGGTACTTCCTTGCTATGTCCGCTGCATTACAAAAAACCTCTTCCAGTTCTAAGCCGGTTGCGCCCTCTCCGTCCACGGTAACTACTGGCTGACTGCCGTCGTCATCGGCTGCGCCCTGCACATAAATAAAGTTGCCGCAGTTCTCTATACTGGCGGTATATTCCTGCTCATTCACGTTATCAAAGTCACGGGAAAATATGCAGGGCGTATTACCGTCGTTGTTTGTAGCCGTAAGGTCTTTGCCTTTATACAGATAAAAGCCGTATTTCTTCTCTCTTTCGTTTACCAGAATGTCATATCCCAGCTTGCCGGCCTGCGCCCTCGTCTTTACTTCAAGCCCCAGCTTTGCGTATACCTCATTTGTGTACTCAACGCTGTTGCCCTCTATGGTATCCTGCGGCAACATGGTAAACTGCGGGAAACGGCGTTTTGTACTCGCACCATTGCCGCAGTTGTTTGTTACCATAGTGTTTATAAGGCTCTGGTTCGTGGCTGTCTCCACAATCTGCGGGCAGATGCAACGCTTGTTAAGCCAAGAGCTCAACATATAACCCTGCGCCTCTAACTGTTCTAGTCCGTTCTCGTCTTTGGTTATATGTATGTAGGTAATCTGCGCTGCCCTGCGCCATATCCCGCCGTCTGAGGTCTGCACTTCCTTTTTGCCGTCGTGTTTTGTAAGTATGTTGCCCTCTACAAGCAGACGGCTGTTATTGTCCGTAATCGGTGCAAGCAGACTGAATGTGCCTACATCAAAATATTTCGTATGCCATAACAGGCTTGCCATTTCGTCTATTGTCCCCAGCGGCTCTACTGTCTTGTCAAATACCCTTATTTCCATGCCGTCACACTCCTAAAAATTCCTTGTTGTAGAAAATCGCAACTTCCAGAGAATTTACGCCGCCTGCTGCATCATACCTAAAATTATTGTCGCCTATGCCAAGCTGCATAAATGTACTGTCTACATCGATATAGCGGAAATAGTTCGTTTCTATCCCACCCCGTATCAACTTAGCTCCTTTGCTACCGTACTTTGTGTTAATCTCTATTATGTCCCCCGCCTGCATCACTGCATTTACTTGTATAAATTCCCCGGTATCCACGTTAAGCAGTATAGGATTGCTTACCGTCCCCAGCGCCGTAAACCTTATGCGCATACCCGTTGATACGTCGCCCTCGTTGTAGCAGTCCACTATTACGTTCTCGGCTCTGTACCCAAATATCATACCTTTATCCCTATCAATCACACAGGGAAAATGCCACGCGGCCACCCAGTTTGCTATGTCCTCTTTTGCTTCTTCCGCTTCACGCCAGAATGGGTTAAAGCACTCCAGCTGTAAATCAAATTCATACAGTACGCTTTTTTTCCCTATCTTCGGCTCTCCAAATATCCTGCAATTTATTACACGCTTAAAGCCGCCGTACTCGTAGGTCAGCGTGCCGTTAAGCTCTGGGTTAAGTATTTTAAGCATCTGGCGGCGCAACTGTAATGCCTGCGTCTTGTCCTGGGTGTTGATATGGCCCAATATTTCAATATCCCTAGCTTCAATACGCTGCCCGACGTATGTATCACCATGCTGTCCCATACTGTTAGTTTTGTAGAGTACATTTGTAACACCTGCTATTCCTTCTACATCCTTACTTACATTACAGTGATATACACTGTCTATGCCAAATTCTATACTTTCGCCCCTGTCATTAGTATAAATAAGTTTTTCGTACATCATCATACTGCTAACACCGTCCTCGCTACCTGCTTAAACTGCCTTGCTGCCTCTTTCTGCTGTTTTGCATAGTCCGTTTCATTTGCATGAATATGTTGTATAACCGTTATACTGATTGCACCGCCTTTAGATTTAGATTTTTTAGATCTCTCTTCCATGTCAGCATTGTTAGATATAGTGACTTTTGATTTTACATCAAACTCATCTGATATACTGTCCTCAATAAGCCTGTTTACCTTTTTCATCTCTTCCGAGAATCCTAAGCCAATGCCCTGTGCCAGATATACACCGACCTCATCCTGCATTAGCTTGGATGGACTATTAATACCAAATAGTTTTTTAATAAAATCGGTAACATTACCAACCCAGCTGCTTATTTTGTCCTTTATCCACTGAGTTGTATTACTTATACCATTCCAGATGCCTTCTACCATGTTTTTTCCGAATCCGGCAAATGTGGTTCCGATATTCTTAAAAGTATTCGTTATGCCGGTAATAACAGCTTTCATTCCCTCTACTGCCTTGTTCTTTACCTCTGTACCCCATATGGCTACTTTGGATATTGCAGCAGAAATACTATTGTAAATCTTCGTGGGTATTTCCTTTACTATGTTAATGATCCCAGTAACCATGCTATTCATTACTTCTTTTGCTTTGTTTTGCATATTAAGGCCCCATGTGGCTACCCTCGCAACGGCGTTTACTATGCCGTTCCAGATTTTCTGCGGCAGTTCCTTTATAACGTTTATTACTTTGTTTACAAAGTCAGTAATAACCGTATCGCCTTTTTCTTTCATGCTTGCGCCCCACTCGGCTATTTTCTCTATGCCTGCTACTATCGCTTGCGGGATCAGCGTTGGCAGTTCCTTTAGCTTGTTTATAATCGTTGCAACCAACTGCCCTGCTGCCGATAATATTTCAGGCAGTCCCGTTATCAGTCCTTTTGCAATTGCGGCTATAATCTGCGGCATTGCCGCAATTAGCAACGGTATGGCATCTATAAGCCCGTCAATCAACGCTACTATTATGTCGCCTGCACTCTCAATGATAAGCGGTATGCCCTCTATGAGTGCGTCAATAATTGCCGTTATGATTTCCGGAAGCGCCTCTATCAGCACTGGCAACGCCGCTACAATGCCCTGCGCCAGCCCCGTAAGCAGCTGCAATGCCGCTTGTATCAACATAGGGATATTTTCTATAAGCGTTTTAACTATGCTCGTTATTACGCTTACAATCGTCGGCAGTAGCGTTGGTAATGCCTGCCCAATTCCGTTAGCAAGGCTTATCAGCACTTGCATACCCGCTTGTAATATCTGCGGCAGCAATTGTATAAGCATTGTTGCAATGCTCGTTACAACTTTCGTAATCGTCGGCAGCATCTTTGGCAACACATCTATAATGCCCTGGGCCAGTGCTTGTATAATCGCCGGTGCGCTCTCCAGCACTGCATCTGCAATGGTTGTCACTACTTCCATAATCTTCGGTATCATATCTGAAATGCTTTTTATAATCCCAGTAACACCCTGCTTTATCTCTTCTCCTGCTGCCTCTTCCCCTGCCATAAGATCACTTAATCCATTCATTACCAGGGTAAGCGACGGCAGCATATCACTTGTTATACTGTTCTTTACACCCGTAAATGTCCCTTGTAATTTCGCCTGCGCATCACAAAAGGCGGCGCTTGCCGCTACCGCCTCATTACTCATTACCATGCCATATTTTTCTGCCTCTGCCAGTGCGTTTGCTGTCGCCTCTGCCCCTTGATTAAGCAGCGGCGCAAGTTCCGAACCGCTTTTACCGAAAACATCGTTAGCCAGTGCCGCCCTCTCTGTTTCGTCAGAAACATTTTGCAACGCCTCTATCGTCATTCCAAAAATATCCTCTCGACTCTTCCCCTTAAGGTCATCTATGGATATACCCAGCCTTTCAAATCTTTCTATAGCTGTCTTATTACCATTGTTTGCGTCGTCTATAGCGTCAGTCAGCTTTTTAAGCCCGCCTTTGCAAGTATCCATAGACGTACCTGCCAGCCCCATAGCATAATCCCATTTCTGGTATGCCTCTGCTGATAACCCTACTTTCTGACTCGCCTTGTCTATCTTGTCGCCTGCTGCTGCCGTTTCGCTTGCCATATCATACATTTGCTTGCCTGCTGCCACAGCTGCCGTGCCGATTGCCGCCACTGCCGCAGCACACGCCTTGCCTACCGTTGCAAGCGTATCTTTCAGCCCGCCAAACTTCCCTTTGGCGTCATCTGCCTGCTTTCCGCTGTCCTCCACCTCGTTGCCCATATCGTCTGCAGCTTTTTCTGTCTTATCCAGCTCTACAGCTGTCTTTTCCAGTTCTGCCTCTGTATTCGCAAGCGCTGTTTTCTGGTAGTTAAGCTGGGTTTCCAGCTTTTTACTTGCCTCGCTGTTGTCCCCCGTTGCCTCTTTGCACTTTGCAAGCGCCTTTTCTGTTTCCTCTACCTTTTTCTTTTGTTCGTCATAAGTCTTTTTTAAGACTTCCTGCTTAGCTTTCAGTGCCTCGGCGCTGCTGGCGTTGTTCTTATACTCGGCTGTTACCAGTTTCATTTCAGAATTAAGCAGCTTTAAGGTGCTGTTAATCTCTTTGCAGGCTGCCTTATACTGCGCCTCGCCGTCAAAGCTAAGTTTGGTTTTTATACTTTCTGTCTTGTCAGCTATGATCATAAGCCCCCTAACGCTATGTCTATGTCGTCAATATCCTCTGTCGCTGCCGTCCCGCTGTTGCTATTCTCCTGCTGGAAAATGTGCGGATTGTATTCCTTGTGGTAGCCGAAAAGTTTTATTATTTGGTACGGTGTCTTGTGCCACGCCTCACGCTCTGTAAACCGCAGCATAGTAACTGCAATATAAAGCAGCCGTGCAGTGTCTATTGCTCCTGCACGGCTGCTGTGTTTCCCTCTTCTGTATCCTCCGCCTCTTCTGGCTCCTCTTTTTCTTCCCCGCCATTCACGGAATACGCAAACGCAGAAAAAATAGCGTCCTTGATCTGCTGCAAGTTCCCCAGATGTATCATTTTGCCTACTTGCAGCTCTGTCAGCTGCTCTTGCCCCTCTTCCATGCCCTCATTGATAAGCAAAGTAAGCAGCCAGCGTAAATCCTTAATCATCTGCGGGTTACTGCTGTCAAAAGCCTTGTCCAGATTGTCATATCCGCCAAATCTTTCCTGCATCTCGTCCAATGCGTTAAGGGAAAACAATAAATGATACTCTTTCCCGTTCAGCTCCACCGGTAAACGTCCGTCTTTAATTGCGCTCATATCAACAAATTAGGCGTAG
The DNA here is from genome assembly GCA_947174705.1 of uncultured Lachnospiraceae bacterium. Lineage (GTDB taxonomy): Bacteria > Bacillota > Clostridia > Lachnospirales > Lachnospiraceae > UBA3282. The sequence goes on along the minus strand of CAMWKB010000005.1, from coordinate 9,127 downwards.
CATACGCTACGCCTCTCTCCTTTCCGATATTCTGTTTTATACCTCTGTTATTGCTTCTGCTGGTTCTGGCACTTCCGTAAACCACGTTTTAGCTGCCTCGCTGTCCTCTGTGCCTACAAAATCAGCTTTCCAGCGCCCGTCTTTCTTCCTTGCCGTAAAATCTGCCTCAATCTCTGGCGTATTAAACTTGATACTTTCGCCCTTTGTTTCGTACTTTTCAGACGGCACTTTAAACTTAACCTTAAGCAGCCATACATAGCGGAAACGCCCGCCCGTTTTCTGCGCCCTAAATCCGATAGCCACATACGGCGGTTCGTCATTCTTGCCCGCCCATACTACCTTATTCTGATCTACCATTTGCCCCAGTATCTCTGCCAGCACTTCCGGCGTAAGGTCTTTAATCCCCAGCTTAAGCGTGCCTTTTGCAAACTCTGTTACACTCTCGCTTAGCGTATCGTCTGCATATAAGCTACCGTCTGCCGTGCTTACTGATAAATCAGCTGTCATAGCCTCTGCCATTTTCTTAGGCGTTCCATAGGTTTCCACGCTGTCTGCCTCTGTGCATAGTGCGTAGAATAAATCTTTTAATCCCAGTGTCATTATCTTATCACTCCTTTAATATCTCGATCGTGATAGGTACTAACCAGTACCCTGTTTCTGTTTCGTAGCTCTCAGTATCTACGCTGTTAATGTAAATACCTGCTGCCCGTAGCACTTCCAGAGTTTTATTAAGCTGTGCCTCAAAGTCGCCTTTATGAAAAAGCGTTACCCTATACATTTCTTTGCTTTCGCTCTCTGTATCGTCTGCGTTTACGGCAGGCGTACCCAGCAGCCGCAGAAAAGTATAATATGCTTTTGGTTTGATCTTGCCAGTGTATACGCCTCGCTGCGCTGACAGCCCTGTGCTCTCTAAAATCTCTTTTATGCTGCTCATTGTCTCGTTTCACCCTCCCATATTTTCCGCTGCGCCTCTACTACTTTTTCGTGTGCCTTTTCGTTTGCCACAGTCATATACGGGCGTGCCTGCTTGCTACTTGTGCCGCGCTCTGCAATAAATCCGATAGTAGCATAGCGCACGTTGCTTTTATCTCCTTTCCTTTCGTTCCCATGCTTTGCTTTACCCTGAGGATATACCTCAATATACTTTTCTGTATCATCGCCCTTTACCTCAGTAGCCTTGATAGAATTTACAAAGCCGCCTGTATCATTCAGCCCCATAGCCCGCGCCTCTGCTTTTTGTGCTTCTACCAGCACGTCAGCACCCGCCTTAAGCATTTTGGGTACTGCCTCTATTGTCGCCTGCTCTCTCCTGCCAAAAGCCTCTATCACGTCCTCTAGCCCTATTGTGTTAAATTCTCCCACAACTACGCCCCCTCGTCCTTGTGGCGCAAATCGGTTAGCGTAAGCTCTATGGTATCGTCGTCTATATCATAGGTCTTAAGCACGAAAAAGCGCCGCCCGTCTATTTCTACGGTGTCCTCGCCCTCATAATCTGCCTTATGTACCTCATATTTCGCCTCTACCACTTTACCCGTTTGCTGGCTCTTAAAATACTCGCTGTATCCTACTTTTTTCTTGTTACAGAAAACAGTACGGGCGCTTTCCTGCGGCTCATTCTCAAAACCGCCAGCGTTTACCCGCTCATCTGGCGGTTGCTGGCTTATAAGCGTAATCTCATTTGCCCATGCTGCCATGTTCTACGCCTCACTTTCTGCGCCCTCAGTGCCGGTGTCAGTTTTGGACACGGGCGGCGCTGGCTCTTCGTTGTACTCCTGCGACAAAGCTAGACGCATTTTCAGCGTGTCGTATGACTGCCTAAACATCTCGCCTTTGTCGTTATATCCAAATTCTGCCTTACAGTACAGCGTTATCGCCCTTATAATCAGCTTATCACTCTCATCAATGACTTTTACGCCGTCGTTTGCAAGATCAGCTTTACAGGCACCTATACAGTCCTCTATTTCCTCTGTAATCTTTGCGCTGGTGCTGCTGATACGCAGCGCCGCCCGCATTTTTTCTGTTAATGTGGTGGCATCTGCCTCCATATCCCGCACCCCTTTCTGATTATCCAATGATTTCTGCCACGCCTGCTACCACCAACTCTTCCGCACGCTCCCTGCTTACACTGTAAGCCTCTTCTACGTCCTTAATCTGGTTAAGCTGCTTGTCTAAAAATCGCATAACAGCTTTTACCGTAACCAGCCCTGCTACCGCCGCCTCATCCCTGGCTTTCTGTTCGGCTGCCGCTTTTTTTTCTGCATCTTTCGCTGCCTGTGCCGCCTCCGTTGCTGCCCGTTCCTCTTCCTGCCGTGCTGTCGCCTTTTCCTCTTCTGTAAGCCGGCTCTCTTCTGGTGCGTCTACCTCTACTGCTGCAATTCTGGCTATGATCTCCTCGGCTTTCCCGCTTGCATTTACACCCATATCTTTAGCCAATGCCTGCAAATCCTTGTAACTGTATCCTTTCAATTGTTCTATGTCCAAATGTCCTTTCATACCCTATACCTCATTTCTGGCGGCCAGCGCAGAACACCAGCCGCCGTATTTTTCCTTACGCTGATGCAATCTTTTTGATTGTTACCAGACTGTTTTTATCAACTACCTTGCCGTCTACCAGCATGATCCCCTTTGTAATCTGATCATCGGTGTCGTTGTCCTCATACTTCTTAACACCCATAGTGTAGTTAGTGTTAAGCACGTAATCCTTGAAATTGAAAAGGAACGCAAACACCGTGCCTGCTGTAAGCGCCTTGGTATATGCTGACACATAATCACAAAGCACTACCTCTCTGCCTAAAAGCGTGCGCTCCGGCTTTCCTGTTATGCCGTGGTTTACTCTTGCAATAGGCTGTCCATTGCTGTCCGTAATTCCTACATACGCCATAAATGTTTTTTTGCTCATGCACCACTTAGCGCCATTCTCATAAGCCAGCGGTAACGCCGCCTCTGCTGCAATCAAATCATCGTAAGACGGTGCGGCACTTTCTATCGCCTGCCCATCTGCGGGAGTTTCTGCTAAAATCCCTTTCGGTTTTCCGCTGCCATCGCCGCTAATGATAGCCTGCTCTAACGCCTTTGTCATAGCCTCTACAATATTGTTGATAAGCAGGCTTTCAAAAGCGCTCATTGCCATTGTATCAACTTCCAGAGATACTGCCACAGCGCAGCGCAGCTTATGGTAAGCAAAGGTAATCATGCCATCTTTCTTGATGTCCTTTTTCTGCTTGTCGCTACCTGCCCCCTCATTTACCCATGTGGCCACGGGCTTAACGGTAGATATCGGAATAGATACGCCGCCCTTGTACGCCGTTCTGGTTACAAGTGCTAAAATCATACCCGTACTTTCCAACTTTTCTACAATCTGGTTAAGCACTGTGGTAGGAATAACTGCCCCTACGTCCGTAGTTTTGCTTACTGCGTCAGCTCTGTACTCTGTCGGCAGCTCATCGCCCCTGCACACATACTTCATGAACGCCTTGCGGTACTCCATGCTGTCATACTTGTCAACATTATCGCTTCCCTCGCCTGTTGCTCCTGCAAAATTTCTAAGCAGTATAGGCGCTGTGGCGTTACCGTCGCCTGCATCATCACCTACGGTTTCACCTGCCGCAATTCTGGCAAGTAAGTTACTGCGCCGTTCGGCGGCCGCAATAATTGCCGTCCTTTCTTCCTGCAAAGCTGTTACTTCGCTTTCCAGCGCCGCTATTTCCTCGTCTTTCAGTTCTGCTGCCCTTGTGGTTAGTTCTCCCCTGATCTGGGCTAATCTGGTTTCAATTTCTTTTAATCTTGGATGCATTGTTATTTCTCCTTTTCTGTTTTTGATTTTTTACAAGTTCGTCCTAATCTTTAGTAAGTTTATACGCCTCTGTCGCAACTCCTGCCGCTCCTGCTCATAACTCCTATCAGCAAAAGCACGGGCGCTTATTTCCGTATCGCCATTTGCTGGTATGCTCACGGCTGATACGTCATAAACTTTTTTAATTTTTAATATAGTCCTTGTGTGCGTCTGTCTGTCATAGTTTTCCTCTGCAACTCTAAATCCCCATGACATTTTATTTATCATGCCTGCCTCTATATCCTGGTAAAGCCCACGGGCCAAGTCAGTCTTACCCAAATCAGCAGCAACTAAAAGCCCCTTATGGTCCGGCACTAATATAAGTGTCTTGTTTGACTGGCGGGCAAATACCCTGCCTGCATGGTCATACTGCATGATAACGTCGCTCATATCTGCACCGTCCAGTGCGTGTGAGTCTATTCTTTCATAAATCTTTGTGCCGTCCTTAAACTCATAAAGCAAATACGGTGTATCAAACGTAGTGGCATAACCCTCTACGTAAAAATCCGTCTGTATTCGCTTTGTGGCGGCTTGTGCGGTCAGAGGCGCTGCAAGCGCTCTATATTCCCGCTCTTTCTTAATTGGCATCTTTTGCACCCTCTTTCTGTCCGCTGCCGTCCTGCGGCGGCTCTGGCGTCGTTTCCTGCTGCTGTGTGTCCTTTGCTGGCTCTGTTGCCTGCTGCCCCGCCTGCGGTACTTGCTGTATAATTATCTGTGGCTTTTCCCCGCTGTTCTTCAGCTCGCTTACCTCTGTATATTCTTTGCGGATATAATACTTGTCGCCGTCCTCAACGTGTGTCATGTTCCATATGTCCATTACGCCGTTACGGTTCAACAGTGCCCGGTCAAAAAGCTGTGTGCTTACTTGCAGCTTTGTTGCATTGCTGGCATATTGCAGGCGGTTAGCGGAAAACAAAATAGCATTACCGCACGCCCTCTCACGCTCCGTAAGGCTCATGTTTGACATTACAAGCGATAGCTGTATTGCAAACGGCTCTATTTTTCCCTCGTAATATGCGTTCCACGTTTCCTCATCAAATTTGTTTTGCAGAATATCCATGTTTGTACCAAAGTGCGTGCATACATTCTCTTGTATATTCTGCATCTGCAAGGCGTTTGGCGTATACGGCTTGCTTTCCACCTGCTTTACGTCCGAATACTTCGTATCATACATGATTACGCCACTATCATTGTCTGCGCTTAAGTTTTCCTCGGTAAATCTCTTCCGTTCTTTCGTTATGTCCTCTGATTTAAGCATATTGTTTAACTTTGCCAGGAAACGGATATTTGCAGAATTTTTAACGGCATTTATAATGCCCTCATTCTGCGTATGTATCAGCTGCATCGTTGGCCGAAGCGTACGGTTATCCTCTCCGAAAAGATCGTCTTTATATTCAAAGTCTGTCATGATCCCCACACGCTCAAATTCAATAGCTCCGTGTTCCCCGTTCCCAAACAGATAACGTAAGTATATCTGCCCTGCTGCCTCTACTACCTCACAGCGTTGTGCCCGCAGCGGATACCAGCCACACAGCGTTCCGTATTTGTCCTCTACCGGCACAATAAAAGCGGTGTGTTCCACCGCTACATAGGTTGCCACCCGCTTAATAAATTTTGTTGTATCCATAAAATAGTTAGGTTTTTGCTGTAGCGTATTTTCCAGCCGCTTTAATGCGCTGCCCTCTATCTCCGGCTTTAGCTTGCTACAATGTGTGGCAAAGCTGTTTACTGCTGTTCTGGTCAAGTCCATCTCGTATACGCCGCCGCTGTAGCTGGTAAACGTCGGGCTGTACCCATTTAGCATCTTAAAATAACTGTCGATATATCGCAGTTCTTTACCATGAAAAAGATAGTCTAAGAATTTGATACCGTCCACTCTCCTTTCTATGCGGCGTTTTTAAGCAGTTCACCACACTCTTCCCAGTATTTCTGGCGCACCGTCATGGCATCTATGACGGATACAAATCCGTCGATATGCGCCCGTTGCTCTATCTTTATAGGTCTGAATTTCCTTGTTTCCATGTTGTGCTTAAGCGCAACATTCAAGAAATGTGCTTTTAATAAATTGTTATCTGCAATCTTGAAATTGCCGTCCTTTATGATACCCTCAAACTCCCGTATGACTGGTGTAAGGTTCTCTCCTTGGAAAACGTCATCCATATGAAAACCATAATTTTTCATATCGTTTACAAGATACTGCGCGCTATATCTGTCGTATCCGACTTTCAGTATATAGATACCATACTTTTCCACCAGACTGGCAAACCAGTTATAAACATCCTTATAGTCTACGTAGTTCTCGCCGCTTAATGTTATCAATCCCTTTTTAACAAAAATGTCGTACGACACTCCGTCCGTGGCCTGCAAGGTTTCCACCCTGCCCCGCGGCATAAAGAATTGAGTAAAAGCATAAAGCACTCCATCCTTTTCAATTATTACACTTGCTGCTGTCAAGTCTGTTGTCTGGCTTAAATCTATACCACCCACGGCGTAGCAGTCTTTAAAGTCTTCTAAGGTCTTTTCAATGCCTGCGCCATCCACTGTTGCATATTCCAGCCATGCAATAGAACTGTTTTGCTTAATATTGCAATATTTTGTTAAAAACTCCGCTTTCTTGCTTAAGCTATCTTCTGCTATCGCCATCTCGTCTATGAAAAAGCTCTCTGGTACCGATACGCCCATGTTAGGATTGGCTTTCTTAAGCTCTTCTATGTCATTCCACTTTTCAATGTCATCTATCATATAGAGGAACGGTAAAAGCCGCCTTTCCTTGCTGTTACCCTTTAAGAAGCTGGTGCTGCGTTTTATTAGCTCATCATAAATGCTGTCGTTTATGTAGCCAGCAGTACTGATAGATAAAATCATAGGCTGGCGGCGTGCGCCTAAAGCGGATTTCATAACCTCATACTGCTTTAGTCCTGCATCGCCGCTCCATGCTGCCATTTCGTCACATACTACCAGTTGCGGGTTAAATCCGTCAGACTTCCTAGCGTTAAATGCGATAGGCTTTACAAAACTGTTTGTCTCCTCATAGTAAATATCGCTACGCCGCTTTTTCGCCAACTCATTTAACTCGTCTTCGGCCTGCACCATTTTATAAAAACCATCATACACCAGCGTCGCTTGGTCTAATTTTGGCGCCAAACAGTATATTTCCTGCCCGTACTCCGGATCCATATAAACCATGTATGCAATAATCGCAGATGCAAACAAACTTTTTCCATTTTTTCTGCCAATTACAATAAAAATTTCACGGAAAGCGCGTGTTTTTTCTGCGTCTTGTATGCCAAAAATTACAGAAACTATGGCTTTCTGCCATAGTTCCAGTTTGATCAAATCATTGCGCCCCTTGCTGTGGTGGCAAAAATTTTCTATGAATTTTATAGCCTTATTTGCCGCCTTTGCATTAAAAAAAAATTCCTGATTTTCCAGACCGTCCACAATGATTTTATATATTGCCTTTATCCATTTTCCCGCTATAATTTCGCCGCCAGTAATCTTAGCGTAGTACTCATAGATATAGTTTTTGTATGGCACTTTTACCTACTCTTCCCGCATTGCCTCTAGCTTGCTTTTCTTTCGTTTCGCAGCCGGTACTAAATCGGTCAGCTGCTTTATGACTGCTGCATAGTTCTTACTTAAAGATATGTACGTTTCTGCCTCCGGGCTTTTCTTTGTCCCGTACTGGTTCTCGCCGTTCTTATAATCGCTCGTCCAACCGTTCTGCTCTATGGTTTCCTGCAAGTCGTCCAGCTCCACGCTCATAAATGCAGCCTTTTCTATCAGCGGCGTTACTAACTTCTTTTTGTTTTCATCTAAGTCCTTGAAGATACCTTTAAGTCTCGTTTTCTCAGACTTAATGCGCTGTTCTTTTGTCTTTTCCTTCCTTGTTGCCATTTTCTTTGCCCCCCTCTTTCCTCTCCTATGCCTACCACACCCCTTACGCGTACACCTGCAGGATAATTTTAGAGTTTCCCCCTCGGTATCTTCCCCCTTTAATCATTTCCCCGTATAGGGGGGAGTATGTTCCCGTCTGCATCAAAACCGTACCGCAGCCTCGGCATGCGCTTATGATGTTCTTTGTTGTGGCAGTCTTGGCACAGTGCTTCTAGGTTGTCCCAGTTAAGCGTTATGTTTGTGTCGTTAATGTTTGCTCTGGTTATGTAGCGCTTGTGGTGTACCACCTTTGCAGGCTCTCCGCAACGCTCGCATATATAATCTTGTGACATTAAGTAAGCGGCTCTGGTATTCTCCCATGCCGCTGATAGATAGAAACTCTTAGACCATGTTTTCATAACGCCTGCTGCCTCTCGCGCAAAATAAAAGAGATGGTTCAATGCCATCTCTTAATAATGCTTATTTTTAGAAACTATTAATCATTTCAACCCTTAAATAGTAAGCAATCCCTTTTTTGACTTTAATAATTCAATACATTCTTCTCTTGATAAATCATCACTTAAATATCTTTCAAATAGCTTTAATAAAGTTATTGTTTCAACAATGAGACTACCATTTCTATCAGCCAAACTAATTTGCTTTTCATGTACCGGTTCTCTAGTATCTAATGGTTTGTTTTTCTGGTGATTCATAATTAATATTGCTTTTATTTGGTTTTCGTCCTTATTATTATCTTCTACATACCCTTGATAATGCACCTCCAATTGAGAAACATTTTCACTCTTCACATTATGATTAACACCTTTAATTTCACCAATAAATACAAAACCGTCTATTTCAAAAAGAAAATCTTCTTTCTTTTTATCATCGAATTCAGACAAATCACAACCAAGCATTGTTTCCAATATTTCAAACACTACTCTCACTAATTCATCACCATTAGTATATAGTATTGACTTATACTCATTATTTTTACTTATTTTTTCCTTCGCTTTAAATATATTATCATTTGCAATCTTAATTGCATTATTATTTTCCTCTATAATACTTAGTTGCTTACTATCATCAAACATTTTTATATTCTCCATCCATGATGGAATACTCTGCATATTTTGTATCAACTTAAGTTCCTTCAAAATGCGCATGACTTCATCATAATTCTTTACATATAATGTTGAAGTTATCATAATATCATTCAAAGCAATTGCCGTAACTTTCTGACTTTTCTCAGATTTGAGCAAGACCGACTCATAGTCTGTCAATACATCAAAAAAGAATGCTGCATTTATATTTTCTCCTGATATATTGGTATATGTATTTTCATAAACTAAATTAATTTGCCCTAAATATACACTTAATACTTCAAATATATTATATAAAACATTAATCATATTTTTT